>PCSG01000020.1 GCA_002772195.1 Desulfobacterales bacterium CG23_combo_of_CG06-09_8_20_14_all_51_8
ACAATACCTTTCACCAGAAGAAACATTATTTTAGGTAATATCAGCTCATTAGTAGCGAATTAGATCACTTGAGCGAAGTGGATAACCAGAAAAATTAAATCAAAAGGCCCGTAATCATAAACCAAAAAAAACTATACGCGGCGACGTTTCTTGGGTTTGCAACCGTTATGCGGGATAGGTGTGACATCTTTTATCGTGGTCACTGTCAGCCCGGTGGACTGAAGAGATTTCAGCGCGGATTCCCGCCCCGGGCCAGGGCCCTTGACAAACACTTCAACGTTTTTCAGACCATGCTCCATGGCTTTTTTCGCAGCGTCCTGGGAAGCCATCTGGGCCGCAAAAGGCGTGCTTTTTCGGGATCCTTTAAACCCGTTCATCCCGGAGGTTGACCATGAAAGAACGTTGCCGTTGGGATCCGTTATAGTGACAATGGTATTGTTAAACGTCGACTGGATATGAACAACACCATTTAAAATGCTTTTTTTAACTTTTTTCTTTGTCTTGATTCGTTTTGCCATTTGTCAGCCTTTTTGTATTATTTTACTTTTTACCTGGGGCGCCTTTTTTCTTGACAGCCGTCCGTCTCGGGCCTTTTCGTGTCCGGGCATTGGTTTTTGTCCGCTGTCCGCGAGCCGGCAATCCTTTTCGATGACGAATTCCCCGGTAACATCCCAGATCTATCAATCGTTTGATATTCATGGATATGTCCGAACGAAGTTCCCCTTCGACCATGAGATCCTCATCAATCACCTTGCGGATCATGTTGACCTCGACGTCCGAAAGGTCATCCGTCTTGATATTTTCGTCAATCCCCAGCTTCGCAAGTATAGTTTTAGATGAGGACAGCCCGACACCATAAATGTATGTCAAGCCAACAACTATACGCTTGCCTCTGGGTAAATCTACGCCCGCAATTCTTGCCAATGTCTGCCTCCTTATATGCTATGCGCTATCCCTGACGCTGTTTGTGCCGTTTATTAACACAGATGACCCGAACAACGCCTTTCCGCTTGACGATTTTGCAATTACGACATCTTTTTTTCACTGATGCGCTTACTTTCATGATCCCACCTCTGTCTTCCGTCCATTAGATGATCCAAATAATTACCAACTATTTGGATCGATATGTAATTCTGCCCCGGGTTAAATCATAGGGCGACAACTCCACCGTCACCGTATCACCAGGTAAAATCTTTATAAAATGCATCCGCATTTTACCCGAAATATGAGCAAGCACCTGGTGATTATTTTCAAGCATTACTTTAAACATGGCATTCGGCAATGTTTCCATCACCGTTCCCTGAACTTTAATTGCTTCTTCTTTTGCCATGGATGAAACTCCCAATCGCTAATCAAGCCCGATTGACCAAATTTTTTTCACAAAACAGCTCCCCTTAAGGAAGAACTTATCTCTTTACTCTGCCGGTGGTTAAAAAACCTTCATAATTTCTGGTAATTAAGTGGGACTCCACCTGTCCCACAGTGTCCATTGCGACCCCTACGACAATCAGCAGGGAAGTGCCGCCAAAATAAAACGGCACATGCAGTTGCGTCATCAACACCGACGGCAGTACGCAGACCAGTGACACATATGCCGCGCCGCCCAGCGTAATGCGGGTCAACACCTTGTCAATATAATCCGCTGTCCGTTTTCCCGGCCGGATCCCGGGAATGTAGCCGCCGTATTTCTTCATATTTTCCGCGACATCCGCCGGGTTAAACACGATGGCCGTGTAAAAATAGCAGAAGAAAAAGATAAACCCGACAAAGATCAACTCATAAATAAGTGCGCCTGGGCGCAGGGCATTGGAAATATACTGCATCACCGTGATGTCTTTAAAAAAACTCGCCAGGGTCGCCGGAAACATGATGAGGGAAGAGGCGAAAATCGGCGGAATAACGCCGGATGTATTCAGTTTCAAGGGCAGATGGGTGCTTTGTCCGCCGTACATTTTGCGTCCCACCACCCGTTTGGCATACTGGACCGGAATCCGCCGCTGCCCCTGTTCCATGAAATTGATAAACGCGACCACGCCCACCATGAGAAGGATCAAAACGACACAGGCGAAAATCCCCATTTCACCGGTGGACAACATGCTGAAGGTGTTGCCGATGGCCTGAGGCATCCGGGCCACGATGCCGGCGAAAATAATCAGGGAAATTCCGTTGCCGATGCCGCGCTCGCTGATTTGTTCCCCCAGCCACATGATAAAGGCCGTACCGGCGGTCAGAGTAATCACCGTCATGATCCGGAAGGACCAGCCGGGATTCATCACAATGGCCACGGCGCCCGGGGCCGTCATATTCTCAAGGCCCACACTGATGCCGAACCCCTGAATGATACTTAAAACAATCGTCCCGTAGCGGGTGTACTGGGTAATTTTCTTGCGGCCCTGTTCTCCCTCCTTGGACAATCTTTCCAGGTGCGGAAAAACAACGGTCAGGAGCTGTAAAATAATCGACGCACTGATATAGGGCATGATTCCCAGGGCAAATACAGAGAGTCTTTCAAGGGCGCCGCCGGAAAACATATTGAAGATCCCGAACAGCGTGTCCTGATACTGGGCAAAAAATTTCGCCAGCGCATCCCCGTCAATACCCGGCGTCGGGATATGCACCCCCACCCGGTAAACCGCCAGAAATGCCAGGGAAAACAAGATGCGTTTTTTCAGCTCGGGGATTTTAAAGATGTTTTGAACCCCGGAAGTCGTCACCGCCATTAGGATATAACCTCTATCTTGCCGCCCGCCGCTTCAACCTTCTCGATGGCTTTTTTGCTTGCGGCATGGACCTTAACGGTTAATGGAAAATCAATATCGCCCTGGCCCAGCAGCTTGATCATATCACACGGTCCCTTTGCCATCCCGACCGTACGCAATGCCTGCTGATCCACAACGGCGCCGCTTTCAAATTTATGTAAATCCCGGATGTTGATGGTATGAACAATTTTTTTGAATATATTGGTAAAGCCTCTCTTCGGTAAACGGCGATGGATCGGCATCTGGCCGCCTTCAAAGCCCGGCCGAGTCCCTCCACCGGAACGCGCCCGCTGCCCTTTATGCCCGCGGCCCGCGGTTTTTCCGAGTCCGGAACCCGGTCCACGACCTTTGCGTTTCCGTGAAGAGGTGGAACCTTCGGCTGGAGATAATTCATGCAACTTCATGCTCTAAACCTCCACTTTCACCATATGAGTTACTTTATTGATCATTCCACGGATGGACGGCGTATCTTCCAGTTCGACGGTCCTGTTCATTTTCGTCAGGCCCATACCCCGCAAAACCTTCCGATGTTTTTCAGGTTTTCCGTTCATGCTTCTGATCAGTGTAATTTTTATCATTCCAGGCATTTCAATAACTGTCCTTAATTAAATTTGCTCAACATTCAATCCGCGTTTGGCGGCCGCTTTTTCACGGCTCTGCAGACTGGCCAGGCCCTTGACGGTGGCTTTCACCACATTGTGCGGATTATTGGAACCCATGCATTTTGTCAGAATGTTTTCAACGCCGACGGCCTCAAGCACAGCGCGAACTGCGCCTCCGGCGATGACGCCGGTCCCCTTTGCCGCCGGTTTTAACAGAACACGGCCCGCTCCGAAATGTCCCGTCACTTCATAGGGGATGGTGCCGTCGATCAGGGCAACCGTCACCATATTTTTTTTAGCGCTTTCCACCCCTTTTCGAATGGCTTCAGGAACTTCATTTGCCTTGCCCAGCCCGTATCCCACAGTGCCCCGGCCATCCCCGACCACAACGACAGCGCTGAAACTGAATCTTCTGCCGCCTTTGTGAACCTTTGCGACTCGGTTAATATGTACGACTTTATCGATTAATAAATTATCGTCCGACTCTTTCTTGTCTTTCTTGAACAAGGCAATGCCTCCTTAATTTTCTATTAAAAATCCAATCCTGCCTTGCGGGCGCCGTCCGAAACCGCCTTGACGCGGCCATGATAGAGGAACCCGTTCCGGTCAAACACAACGGATTTAATTCCCTTTTGCGCTGCGCGTTCTGCAATCAGCCGGCCGATAAAAGTCGCTGCCGCGGTTTTATTTTCAAACTTCTGCTGTTCCCGGACTTCTTTTTCCGTCGTTGAAGCAGCGACCAGCGTGATACCCTGGGTGTCGTCCACAATCTGGGTATAAATATGCCGGGCGCTTCGGAAAACCGACATTCTCGGCCGGTTCGGGGTCCCGGCAAGGTTTTTCCGAATTCTTTTTTTTCGTTTCAGCCGAAGGGTTTTTCGTTGGTTCGTGGAATTCATGTCTCGTACCTTCTTCTATGTTTAATCAGAAAATGACCTATTTACCTGTCTTGCCGGCTTTTCGTTGAATATGCTCTTCCGCATACTTGACCCCTTTGCCCTTATAGGGTTCCGGCGGCCGCAATCTCCGCATGGTGGATGCGGTGAAACCGAGAAGTTCTTTATCAATGCCGGACAGCCGGATGACATTTTTTTCGACTTTTGCTGAAATGCCGTCCGGAAGGGAAAAGTCAATGGGATGGGAATAGCCCAGATTAAATTCAATATGATTGCCTTTGAGTTCGGCCCGGTAGCCGATGCCGTTGATCTCCAGAGCCCGCTCGAATCCATTTGAAACCCCGGTGACCATGTTGGCGATCACCGCACGGGTCATGCCCCATAAAGACCGGGTTTTCTTGTCCATGATATCGATGGCGACCGTCAGGACTTTACCATCTATATTGACATGCACATCCGGATGAATGGTCCGGGTCAGGGTTCCTTTTTCGCCCTGAACATTCAAAATCCCGCCTGTATATGTAATTTTTATTTTATCAGGTATTGTAATTGGTTTCTTACCCACACGAGACATGTCTTTCTCCTTAACTACCAGATTTCGCAGAGAACTTCACCGCCGACATTTTGGGCCATCGCCTGTTTGTCGGTTATAAGGCCTTTGGATGTTGAAAGTATGGAAATTCCCAGGCCGTTCAGTACGGGTTTGACGTCCTTGCCGCCGACATAAACCCGGCGGCTGGGTTTACTGACCCGTTTGATGCCATAAATAACATGGCAATCATTGCCCTCATACTTTAAATAAATTCTGAGGACGCCCTGTTTGTTGTCCTTAATGAACTTGAAATTTTTAATAAAACCTGTTTCTTTCAAGACATCGGCCAGAGCGGTTTTTAATCGGGAACCAGGGATATCCACACTTTTTTGCTTTGCTTTCCCAGCATTTCTGATGCGGGTCAGCATGTCCGCCAGCGGATCACTCATCGACATTGCATACTCCGTCAATTACTATAGTGTTTAAATTTATTCGTTAACGTCTACCAGCTTGATTTCGTAACGCCGGGTAAAAGCCCTTCGGAGGCCATATTCCGGAAACAAAGCCGACAGATCCCAAATTTTCGAATAAACCCCCGGGGACGTCCACAGATGGGGCATCGGTTGTATTGTCTGACCGAAAATTTCGGTTCTCGTGCTGCCTTGTTCCTCAGTGATTTCTTAGCCAAAACCCACTCCTTTAATCATTAAAATTAATTTCTGAAGGGCATGCCCAACAATTTTAATAATTCTTTGCCTTCCACATCATTTTTCGCCGTCGTCACAACGGTGATATTCATGCCTTTGATGGCATCAATTTTATCATAGTCAATCTCAGGGAAAATAATCTGTTCCTTAATTCCCAGCGTGTAATTCCCGCGGCCGTCAAACGCCTTGCCGGATACGCCTCGGAAATCCCGCACACGGGGAAGCGCGATATTGACCAGTTTTTCAACGAAGTCATACATTTTGCTTCGGCGCAGGGTCACCATGCATCCGATGGGCATTCCCTCGCGAAGCTTGAATGCGGCAATGGATTTTCTAGCCCGGGTAACAACCGGCGCCTGACCGGTGATGAGCTTCAGCTCCTCTTTGGCGGAATCGAGCAGTTTGATATTGTGGATGGCTTCGCCAAGCCCAATATTCAAGACCACTTTTTCCAGTTTAGGAACTTCAAGTAAATTTTTATACTTAAACGTCTCAACCAGTTTCGAGACGACTTCTTTCTCATAATACTCTTTTAACGACATGGATAATCCTCCGGCATGCAATTTTATGCATCTAAAATTTCATTACATTTACTGCACACCCGTACTTTTTTGCCATCTTCAAGACGTCGCATCTTGATCCGCACAGGAGCGACACATTTATTGCACATCACCATCACGTTCGACCAATGAATCGCTGCTTCACCCTCGACGATCCCACCTTGTTTATTTGTCGCGCTCGGCCGGGTATGGCGCTTCACTTTGTTGACATTCTCAATCATGACCCGGTTTTTTTTCTCAAGGACTTTGATGACTTTTCCGATTTTGCCTTTATCCTTGCCGGCGATTACTTTTACCTTATCATTTTTTTTGACAGGGCATGTGTTCTTTTCCATAACCATTATCTCCTGAATTCACCAGCAGTTATATGACTTCCGGAGCCAGTGAAATAATTTTCATGAACCGATGGGCGCGAAGCTCCCTGGCCACCGGGCCGAAAATTCGCGTGCCGATGGGCTCCCGCTGGGCATTGATCAATACCGCTGAATTATCATCAAACCGGATAAACGTACCGTCGGGTCTCCGGATGGGTGTCTTGGTCCGGACAACCACTGCCTTAAGAACATCGCCCTTTTTCACCTTTGAATTGGGAATCGCTTCTTTTACAGACACCACGATGATATCGCCAATGCTGGCGTAACGGCGCTTGGACCCTCCGAGAACCTTAATGCAGTATACTTGTTTGGCGCCTGAATTATCCGCTACAGACAGCCTTGTTTCCGCCTGAATCATTTTCTCTTTCCTCTGTATTAGACCGCTTTTTCAATAATCTGGCTGACCCGCCACCGTTTTAATTTGCTGATGGGCCGCGATTCGGTAATCAAAACCCGATCGCCGATGCCGCACGCATTCTGAGCGTCGTGGGCTGCAAACTTCGCCCGGCGTTTGATAAATTTTTTGTAAATAGGGTGAATAACGGTCCGCTCAACGCTCACCGTAACGGTTTTATCCATTTTATTGCTTAAAACCGTACCCACCAGCTGTCTTTTCATTCCTCTATTTTTATTCATATCAGCTACCCGCTACGCTATGGTTCTTTGACGTTTAAATGTTTTTATCCGGGCAATATCCCGCTTGACCTGCCGCATCCGTTGCGGATTTTCAAGCTGACCGGTCGTATGCTGGAAGCGAAGATTGAATAAGGTTTCCGTCAAATCGGTCAATTTGGCGTCCAGATCCTGTCCCCCCATGTCTTTAATTTCACTGGCCTTCATTTACACATGGCTCCTTTCGATAAATTTTGTTTTAATCGGAAGCTTATGTGCGGCGAGACGCAATGCCTCTACTGCCAATTCACGGGAAACGCCTTCCATTTCATAAAGAATTTTCCCGGGCCGGATCACCACCACCCAGCCTTCGGGAGCCCCTTTGCCTTTACCCATACGCACTTCAGCGGGTTTTTTGGTAATCGGTTTATCCGGAAAAATCCGTATCCACAGCTTCCCGCCTCTTTTTACCTTACGGGTCATGGCGATACGGGCCGCTTCTATCTGCCTGGCGCTGATAAATCCACATTCAGCAGCCTGAAGGCCGAAATCGCCGTAATTCAGTTCGGAACCGCGGTACGCCATGCCCCGCATACGGCCTTTCATCTGTTTTCTGAATTTTACTTTTTTGGGGCTCAACATGTGACCAATCTCCTAATATCTACTTGCCTTCTTCTGATAGCTGATCGTCTTTAAGGATTTCTCCCTTGAAAATATATACCTTGATTCCGATCGCACCGTAAGTCGTGTGGGCGGCGGTAACCCCGTAATCAATATCCGCTCGAAGCGTATGCAGAGGGACCCGGCCTTCTTTGTACCACTCCCGTCTCGCCATTTCAGCGCCACCCAGCCGGCCGGAGCAGATAATCTTGACGCCTTCCGCGCCAAACCGCATGGCGGAAGTGACACTTCTTTTCATGGCCCGTCGGAAAGCCACCCGCCGGATCAGCTGATTGGCGACATTCTCCGCCACCAGCTGGGCATCCAGTTCAGGCTTGCGAACTTCCTGAATATCGACAAGCACTTCATGGGTCACCAGATTCTCCAGTTTCTTTTTCAGGACCTCGATTTCCGACCCTTTCTTCCCAATGATAATGCCCGGGCGAGCCGCGAAAATTCTCAATTTGACGCGATTTGAGGACCGCTCAATATCAATGCGGGAAACCCCTGCATGATAGAGTTCCTTTTTTAAATACTGACGGAGTCGGTGATCCTCAAAGACGTATTTCGCATAGTCTTTGCCGGAAAACCATCTGGAATTCCAGGTTTTGATAATCCCCAGCCGCATTCCTTTCGGATTGACTTTCTGACCCAAGCTTTTTTCCTCCTTATTTACGAGGCCTTTTCGGCGACGATTACGGTAATATGGCTTGAACGCTTTAAAATTCGCGAGCCGCGTCCTCTTGCCCGCGCACGGAACCGTTTCAACATCGGCCCCTGATCGACGATGATATTTTTGATCATGAGCGAATCGACATCCATATCCGCATTCTGATCCGCATTTGCGATCGCCGACCGCAAAATCTTTTCAAGCACCCCCGCAGATTTCTGCGGCATAAATTTCAGCGCATTGAGCCCTGCTTCAGCGGGTTTTCCTTTGACGGCATCCACAATTTTGCGGACCTTCTGAGCGGAAATGCGCATGTATTTAGCTGTTGCCTTGACCTCCATGCCGATATCCCTAACCTTTTAATTTTTGAATTGATAATTATTTCGTTTTCTTTCCGCCGGCGTGTCCATAAAAAATCCGGGTGGGAGAAAATTCCCCTAGTTTATGTCCGACCATATTTTCCGTCACAAAAACCGGCACAAATTTTTTACCGTTGTGCACCGCCAGGGTTAACCCCACCATTTCCGGAATAATCGTTGATCGCCTGGACCATGTTTTTATCACCTTATTGCTCCGGGTATCCTGAGCGGTTTCAACTTTTTTAAATAATTTGGAATCCAGGTAAGGTCCTTTTTTTAACGATCGAGGCATAAACGCTCCTAACTAAAAAATATATATTTTATCAAATTTTATACTACCGCCAGATGAAAAGCCCATCTATCGTTTAAAATGAGCGGCTCATTATTTCTTGCGTCGTTTGACAATCAACCGGTCGCTGGGTTTATGTTTTCTCGTGCGGTACCCTTTGGTGGGTTTTCCCCAGGGAGTACATGGATGACGGCCACCGGAAGACCGGCCTTCGCCGCCGCCCATGGGATGATCCACGGGATTCATCACAACCCCCCGGACGCTCGGGCGGATTCCCAAGTAACGGGTCCGGCCGGCCTTGCCCAGAGAGATATTTTCATGGTCGGAGTTGCCGATCTGACCGATCGTGGCTTTGCAGGTCTGCAGGACCAGCCGCACTTCTCCGGAAGGCATTTTGATGGTGGCATGCCGTCCTTCTTTAGCCATCAACTGTGCGTAACCACCGGCGCTTTTAACCAGTTGGCCGCCTTTTCCGATTTCAAGCTCAATGTTATGGATATGCGTGCCCAGGGGAATATGGCTTAACGGGAGCGCATTGCCGGGCTTGATCTCCGCGGTTTCGCCGGACATGACACTGTCCCCGACGGAAAGTTTGGCGGGCAGCAGAATATAGCGTTTTTCACCGTCCGCGTAGTTCAGCAATGCAATCCGGGCGGACCGGTTGGGATCGTATTCAATCGACGCGACCTTGGCCGGAATTCCGTCTTTGTTTCGTTTATAATCAATCATACGGTAGTAACGCTTGTGTCCGCCGCCACGGTGCCGGCAGGTGATTCGCCCATGGACATTGCGTCCGCCGGATTTTTTAATAATTTGTACGAGACTTCGTTCAGGTTTTGTTTTCGTAATTTCTTCAAACGTAGAAAATTCCTGAAAACGGCGTCCCTGTGATGTCGGTTTTACCCTCTTGATTGCCATTTATAAAGCTCCCAGCTAAACTCCGTCAAAAAAATTGATCCGATGCCCGGGCATCAGCGTCACATGGGCTTTTTTCCAGTCTTTCCGCTTGCCGATAATACGGCCGCGCTGTTTGATCTTGCCCTTGACGTTGATGGTATTGACCGATTTCACCTTGACATCAAATATCTCTTCCACCGCTCTTTTAATTTCCACCCGGTTTGCCGCGGGGTTTACTGAAAACGCCACCTGATTCAACTGTTCCTTGTGAAGGTTGGTTTTTTCCGTATCGATGGGCGCTTTAATTACCTGATACTTATTCATGCCGCCAGCCTCCCTTCTATGGTCTTGATTGCCGTCTCCAGCAGAACCAGATTTTTATGTTTTAAAATATCGTAAACATTGAGGCCTTCCACCCGCAGCACTTTAACCCCTGGAATATTTCTCGAAGAAAGTTCCAGGGCTTCATTTTCCACGTCAACGACGATCAACGGATTTTCCAGCTTCAACGTCTTCAGGATGGCAATGACAGACTTCGTCTTAATTTCATCCAGCGCAAACGCATCCAGAACCGTAATCATGTCTTCCTTTAATTTACTGGAGAGCGCCATTTTTAAGGCAAGCCGTTTCACCTTTTTATGCACCTTCATGGCATAGGAACGAGGATCCGGGCCGAAAATCACCCCACCGCCGCGCAGCAGCGGGCTTTTAATATCTCCGCGTCTGGCCCGACCGGTGCCTTTCTGACGAAAAAGCTTGACGTTGCTGCCCTTCACATCCGACCGGCGCTTTACAGCGGCCGTGCCACTGCGTTTCGCGGCAAGCTGCATAAGGACAACTTCGTGCAAAACGCATTTTTTGGGCTCGATGTTAAATACGCTGTCAGGCATTTCAACTTCGGAAACTTTTTCCCCTCTGATATTTTTGACTTCAATGACAGCCATGACACCCTCTTTTCATATGATTCGATATCTGCCTTTTTCCGGCAAACATCTGACTTATTTATTAATCTGGGCCTTCTTGATTTCAATGGTTCCTGTGGGCGGACCCGGCACCGCTCCTTTTAAGAGAATTAAATTCTCCTGCGGTCGGATATCCACGATGACCAGGTTTTTTACCGTTTTACGGACATTTCCAAGCTGGCCGGGCATTTTCTTGCCCTTGATCACCTTGGACGGCCAGGCGCATTGTCCGATGGACCCCGGCGCCCGATAATTGCGGCAGCCATGGGTCTTAGGGCCGCGGCTGAAGCTATGACGCTTCACCGTTCCGGCAAACCCCCGTCCTCTACTGGTCCCCGAAACCTCGATTTTATCGCCGATTTTAAAAATATCCAGGGTAATTTCCTGACCGATCTGAAATTCTTCCGGGGTATCCGTTTTGAATTCACGCAAAACGGCAAACTGTTTTTCACCGCTTTTCAGATAATGCCCTTGAAGGGGTTTATTGACCCGCGTTTTTTTCCTCTGGCCAAACCCCAGCTGGAGTGCGTTATAGCCGTCATTTGCCTGGGTCTTCACCTGGGTCACGACGCAGGGTCCGGCTTCCACCACGGTCACCGGAAGATACTGTCCGTCATGGGCGAACAACCCGGTCATCCCCAATTTTTTTCCTAAAATACCGTTACTCATGTCTGCCACCAAAATTTATGTATGTGCTACAATTTAATATCCACATCAACCCCTGGAGAAAGATCCAGCTTCATGAGCGCATCCACGGTCTGCTGGGTCGGGTCCTGAATATCCAGTACGCGTTTATGCGTCCGAATTTCAAACTGTTCTCTTGATTTTTTGTTCACATGCGGAGACCGCAGAACACAGAATTTATTGATGTGCGTGGGCAATGGTATCGGCCCAACAATTTTGGCACCGGTTTTTCTCGCGGTGTCGACAATGTCTTTAGCGGATTGATCCAGCAGTTTATGATCATATCCCCTCAGCCGGATTCTTATTTTCGTAC
>PCSG01000085.1:0-296 GCA_002772195.1 Desulfobacterales bacterium CG23_combo_of_CG06-09_8_20_14_all_51_8
CATCGTCAGATTTTCCGATAAATGGCTCAGCAAATAATCTTAATTTTGCTTTTGTTGAAAATAATTTTGTCTTAAGAAAAGCCGAAGGTGAGGTGGGCAAAACGTGCAATTCATTATTTCTTAAGATAAATCTTTTGTTTGAAGATTTACTTGCATAAACCATTTGATCATTAAAACCAATTTCATCAACAATCTGACGAATCAATGGCGTTGTTTCTAACCCGCTATTCGGGCCAAAATCAATTTGGAATCCATCTTTTTGAATTGTCTGCATCGAACCGCCGACATGATTTTCC
>PCSG01000085.1:303-569 GCA_002772195.1 Desulfobacterales bacterium CG23_combo_of_CG06-09_8_20_14_all_51_8
GAATTACAAAATCAAAATTATTTTTTTTCAGCCAGAATGCAGTTGTTAATCCTGAAATACCTGCGCCGAGTATAATTACTTTTTTGTTTTCCATATCGTACTTGTCACACTGTTCTTGAATAATGTGCAGTATCTTGCTGACGCTCAATAAAGCCATCAAAATTAATTGCAACATTTCGGATTAATAATCTTCCCATGTCTGAAACTGTAAGTTTTCTATTGCTGATCTTTACGAGACCATCATCAATCATTTCTTTAAGGTTTGC
>PCSG01000085.1:653-1799 GCA_002772195.1 Desulfobacterales bacterium CG23_combo_of_CG06-09_8_20_14_all_51_8
ATAGGGGTAATTCTGGCTCAAGTCCCGGCGGTTGATGAAGGGAAGGCGCTGAAAATCGGCAAATGCGCGGAGATCCTCGGGCATGAAGTCGACTTCCTTGAAAATCTTGCGATAATGCCGGACATTCTTATAGACCCGGTTCAGGGTGGCCTGGAGTCTTTCCCGCTGAATCTGCTGGAGTTCATCCCGGCTCATGCATTCGGTTTTTTTATCCCAGAATTCCATAGAATTTGGTCTCCTGTAAAATGATTACTTTCCGCTTTCCCTTCAGCCTTCTGTCTTCAGTCTTACTCCCATATCTCCCGCTGTTCCCGGCCCAGATACGCCCGTTCCACTTCCTGGTTGGTCATCAGCTTTTCAGCGGTTTCTTCGAGCACAATTTTGCCGGTTTCGATGACATAGCCCCGGTCGGCGATTTTCAGGGCCGCAGTGGCATTCTGCTCGATCAGCAGCACCGTGAGTTTCCGCTGAGTCTGAAGATCTGCGATGCGCTGAAAAATATCTTTGATAATCAGGGGCGCGAGTCCCATGGAAGGTTCATCCAAGAGCAGCAGTTTCGGCCTTGACATCAGGGCCATGGCAATGGCCAGCATCTGCTGTTCGCCGCCGCTTAAAGTCCCCGCATACTGGGATTTCCGTTCCTTTAAAATAGGAAAAAGGGAAAAAGTCTGGTCGATATCGCTTTTGAGCTGTTTTTTCCCATAATGCTTATAAATCAGATATCCGCCGAGTTCAAGATTCTCATAGACGGACATGGACCGAAAAATCTGACGGCCTTCGGGTACATGAGCGATGCCGAGGCCGACCAGCTTTTCCGGACTGGCCCCGGTAATTTCCTGGTCATTGTAAAAAATTTTCCCGTCCCGCACTGCCTGGAGTCCGCTGATGGCCCGAAGCAGAGTGGTTTTGCCGGCGCCGTTGGCCCCCAAGAGGGTCACGGTCTCTCCCTCGCCCACGTGCATGGACACATTTTTTAAAATATGGATGAGACCATAATAACTGTTGATATTGACCAGGCGGAGCATGATGTTTCTTATCCTCCCAAATAGGCGGCGATCACGTCCGCGTTCTGCTGGACCTGGGCGGGCGGGCCTTCTGCGATCAGCCGTCCGAAATTGATCACCGCCACATGGTCGGAAATATCCA
>PCSG01000085.1:1832-3213 GCA_002772195.1 Desulfobacterales bacterium CG23_combo_of_CG06-09_8_20_14_all_51_8
CGGTTACTCCCGATTTTCTTATTTTGCGGATGAGTAAGGCCAATTCGGCTGTTTCCCGGCTGTTCAAACCAGCAGCCGGCTCGTCCATCAGAATAACCCGCGGCTGGGCAGCCAATGCTCTGGAAATTTCCAGCAGTCTTCCCTTACCAAAAGGCAAATTGCCGGCCTTCATATCGGCCAGATCCGCCATGCCGGTAAATTTCAGCCACTCCAAACTTTTCTCCCGAATATATTTTTCTTCTTTAAGATGGCCGGGCAATTTAAAAGCGCAGGGGAAAATACCGCTACTGCTTCTGGTATGCAGTCCAACCATGACATTTTCCAGCACGGTCATCTGGCCGAACAACTCCACATTCTGAAAAGTGCGCACAAGACCAAGGGAGGCCAACATCTCCGTATTCAAAAAAGAAATATTTTTCTCGCCCAGATAAACTTCTCCCGCTGTCTGGGTATAAAGACCGGTTACAATATTAAAAAGCGTGGTCTTTCCCGCACCGTTAGGACCGATGACGCCGGTTATCGAACCGTCCTCCACACAAAAAGAAACATCTTCCAGAGCGGTAAGTCCGCCGAACATTTTGGTTATACCGCTAAGCCTGAGCATTGTTGTCCTTTTTTCTCTTCATTTTCGCAGTGGCAAACTCTGCCAATTTCTCAATGCCGCTGACAAGACCACCGGGCATAAACATAGTCATTAAAATTAACATCAATCCATAAACAACGATATCAAAATCCTGAAAAACGCGTAGAAATTCCGGAAGCATTGTCAGAATTGCCGCACCCAGAAATGAGCCATAAATACTGCCCAGACCGCCAATAACCACCATTGTGAGCAGTTCAACGGAAAAATTGAATCCGAATGACGCCGGAGCGATAAAAGTCATGATATGGGCATAGAGGCTTCCGGCTATCGCGGAAATAACGGCGGAAACAGTAAAAATCTGCACCTTAAGAATTCTGACGTTAACTCCCATGACACGGGCAGCCACTTCAGAATCATGAATGGCCCTCAGAGCGCGGCCGATTCTGGACTGGAATAAATTAATGGATAATAACATAACGGCCAGAGTGAATACCCAGACCAGATAATAATTATTCAGATCATTGTCAAAAATCAATGACCCGATATGAAGATTTGGTATTCCGGATAATCCTGAAGGGCCCCCGGTAAAAGCAACGGTTTCGTTGAACATTATATACATGATGATGCCGAAGCCAAGCGTAGCCATCGCCAGGTAATGTCCTTTAAGCTTTAAAATAGGAAAGCCGATAACAAAAGCCAGGGCCCCGGCACAAAAGGCAGCCAGAATAATTATCAGAAAGGGATCTATTGAAAACCTGGTCGTGATTATACCGGAAATATAAGCGCCCATACCGAAAA
>PCSG01000310.1:0-147 GCA_002772195.1 Desulfobacterales bacterium CG23_combo_of_CG06-09_8_20_14_all_51_8
ACTGTCTCTTTTACTTTTCGATCGAAGTTGCCGCCCCCGTCCAATATTTCTTCCGCCTCCTCATAGGAAAGCCTTTTCATCGATCTTATCACGCTGTCGTAGAAATGGGCCTTTTTGACAAGACCTTCCTTGTCTATGACAAGTTCG
>PCSG01000310.1:302-3199 GCA_002772195.1 Desulfobacterales bacterium CG23_combo_of_CG06-09_8_20_14_all_51_8
GGAGACATCCTTAAAAATCAGCTCAGTTTTACCCATGACACCCGCACCATGAAAAATTTCGGGTCGGCGGATGATTTTATAATCAACTATCCGTTTGCGCCTTTTCAGTTTCAACTGCTCCAGAAAATATTTGAATCCATCCGCAAAGCCGGGGCCACCGGCCTTCACCTTGCCATGGGCGAGCGCTCCATGCTGGATGCCTTTCAATCCGCCGCCCAAAATATCATGACCCTGGAGATCGGCGCCCTGGTTCCCTTGTATGAATTTTATCCCTGCATCGAAAGTTTTTTAGACACGTCCGTCAAGCGCAGCATTGAGCAGGCAAAGGACAACACCGGTCTTGAAAATCCTTTTGACATCCACATTCTTCAGGCCCTTTTCCTGATCCGGTATGTGGATATCGTCAAGCCCAATGCGGAAAACCTCGTCACCCTCTGCATTGCCGAAGTGGATGCGGACCGGATCACCCTCAAGCGAAAAATAGAAAGTTCATTGCAGCGCCTTGAAAAGGAAACCCTCATCAACCGCAACGGGGACCTTTATTTTTTCCTCACCAATGAAGAGCGGGAAGTCTCCCGTGAAATCAAAAATGTTGAAATTTCCGCCTCTCTTGAAACCGAACTGTTAAGCGAGATCATTTTCGAGGATATTTTAAAGGGTAAGACCCGGCACCGGTACACGGATTATAATCGGGACTATGCATTCAACCGGATCTGTGACGGCAGGTTCCGGGGCAAGGAATTGGCTGATGAACTGGGCCTTGAAATCATCAGCCCGCTCCATGATGAATACAATTTGTTCATCCCTGCCAAATGCAACCTCTACAGCGCCAACCAGACCGGAAACCTCATCCTTAAAATCGATGATGACAAAAAATTATTCGATGAGCTTCGTCTATATCTTAAAACTAACAAATACATTCAGGATAAAAGCGATGCCGCCGCTTCCGCCGGCTTGAAGCAAATCCTTCGCGCCCGGGCCGATGAAAACCGGGAGCGCAAAAGCCGCCTCATCGCCATGACGGACGCGCTTCTGGCAAAAGCCGAGTGCTATGCCCTGGGCAAACGCTTAAACATCCGAGGACAGACCACCGCCAAAGCTATTTCGGACGGCCTGGATTATCTGGTAAAAAACATTTTCAGCAAATTTCATTACCTGACATCGGTTTCCGCCGACCCCATCAGCGAGATCAAGCAGATCCTCCTTTCCGACGACGTTGCCCAGCACCAGTTGTCCCTGGCCCTTAAAGAGAAAGAACCACCGGACCTGAAGGAAGTGGCGGACCATATCAAAATGAAAACCGCCATCAACCATCCGGTGATATTAGAGGACGTGATCCGGCATTTTTCAAAAAAGCCATACGGGTGGGGGGAATTTCAGGTGGTGATCCTGGTCGCCAAACTGTTTATGGCAGGCGTTATCAGCCTGATTGTCGAGGGCGCAAAAGTCAAACCCAAAGAAGCCTTTTCCCCCCTCACCAAAACCCATCAATGGAAAACCGTCCGGATCATCGAAACCCCCCTCATTGACAAAAAAGCCCTGGACAATGCCAAAGCCCTGGCAAAAGAGCTGTTTGCAGCCATTCCCCCGGACAGCCAGGACAAACTCAGCCAGTTTATCACCGAAAGCCTGTCCAAATGGGTTCATGCCCTTGAAAAATACAAACCCCTGGCCGACACCGGCAATTATCCCGGTAAAACAGAAATCGACGATTGTCTTTCAGTCTGTGCCAAAATAACCAAAATCCATGATTCCTTTGAAATCATTCGGGCATTTACCGAAAGAAAAGACGACCTCAAAGACGCGGCCGACGATCTTCATACGGTAGCGGATTTTTATACGAACCAGCGCAGCGCCTGGGACAAGCTCCGGGCATCCCTGAAAACCGTCCTGCCCAACAAGTCTGCCTTAAGCAAGCACCCGGATGCGGAAAAGGCCTTAACACGCATGATGGAGATCGTAAACGCCCCAAGCCCCTACGCCATGATCAAAGAAGTGGACGGGCTGATCGTTCGGGTCGAAGCCGTGAACGCAGAACTCCTCCAGAAAACCAAAGCCGCCGCGGAAACCGAACTGGACACGGAAATTGCCGAGATCAAAGCCCAGCTCGATCATCACAAGGCCGGAGAGAATTTCAGAGGCGAAATCCTCTATCCCATTCAGCAGATCAAAAAGAAAATCGCCGCTGAGTTCAGCATCCCGGAAATCTCCTATAAACTGGCCGAATCCCGGGAAACCTATGAAGAGGCCATGATCACCATTGAGGAAAAATTCGCGGTCCCGGATGAGACGCATCCCAAAAAGCAGACCCGGACCCTGAAACCGGCGTCCCTTGCTAAAAAGCCGTATCTTGAAACCGCATCGGACGTGGATGAATATGTGGACGCCGTCAAAAAAGCGCTGCTAAAAGAAATCGATCAGGAATATCGGATTAAAATTATTTAATATGATTCACCGCAAAGACGCGAAGGACGCAAAGAAAAAAATAAGCGCTGCGCGCAAAAAAAATTCATTGCCCATCTGCGAAGCAGAAAAAACCCTTTGCGCTCTTTGCGCCTTTGCGGTGAAAAAATAAAAAAACAAATCTCTTTTTTATTGAATATTTGGTCAAAATAATGGTATGTTTTAGCCATGCTCAATCGAACCGCTGAAAATTATTTATATGCCTGGCACCGGAAAGACCGCCGAAAGCCGCTGGTGATCCGGGGCGCCCGGCAGGTGGGCAAATCCACCCTGGTGCGACGGTTCGCCCAAAACAACGGCCTGGTGTTGAATGAAATCAACCTGGAGCGGCATCTGTATCTGGACACGGTTTTCAAGTCTCTGGATATGGATGTCATTTTGCGGGAGCTGGACGCTTTAGCGGGCAGGCGCGTCAACGCCCCGGATGCGATTCT
>PCSG01000321.1 GCA_002772195.1 Desulfobacterales bacterium CG23_combo_of_CG06-09_8_20_14_all_51_8
GAAAATCCGCGGTTAATTCCCTCGTGTCCGTACTACTCCGCATGGCGGCATGATGATTTTTTGGGAAACTTCAGTTAAAATTATTTCCGACGGGTTTGTGCATGTTTTGCTTAACTTAATATATTTCAGGAGGTAACTATGCAAAGAAGAATCAGAAAGGTAGCCGTGATCGGTTCAGGTATCATGGGCGGCGGTATCGCAGCCCTTCTTGCCAGTGCCGGTGTGGAAGTCCTGCTTTTGGACATCGTTCCATTCAATCTGACGGATGATGAGAAAAAAGATCCCAAAGCCCGAAACCGGATGGTGCAGACCGGTTATGACGCGGCCCTGAAGTCGAAGCCCCCATTGTTCATGGATAAAAAAGCCGATCCGGCTCTGGTTTCCATCGGCAACCTGGAAGATGATTTCAACAAACTGGCCGACTGCGACTGGATCATCGAAGTGGTTGTAGAAAATCTCAAAATCAAGAAAGAACTGTTCAAACGCATCGAAGGCATCCGCAAACCCGGCACTATTGTCAGTTCCAACACATCCGGTATTCCGCTCAAAGACATGTCCGCGGATCTCTCCAAGGAAATGCGCCAGCATTTTCTGGGAACCCATTTTTTCAACCCCGTCCGCTACATGCATCTGCTGGAAGTCATCAAGGGCGCGGAAACCCTTCCGGAAGTTCTGGAGTTTATCGCGAACTTCGGTGAAGTCATGCTGGGCAAAGGCATTGTCTGGGCCAAGGACACCCCTAATTTCGTGGGCAACCGGATCGGTATTCACGGCATCGGCAAAGCCATGCAGATCATGCTGGAAGACGGCCTGACCATTCCGGAAGTGGACGCCATTTTCGGCGCCCCCATGGGTCGCCCCAAAACCGCTATTTTCAAGACCTCCGATCTGGTGGGCTTAGATACCATGTCCCATGTTTCCACCAATACTTATGACCTGTGCGCTGATGACGAAGAACGGGATACGTTTATCATTCCGGATTTTGTCAAGAAAATGGTCGAAAACAAGCAGCTCGGCAACAAAACCAAGGGTGGTTTTTACAAAAAAGAACTGACCCCGGAATGGAAGACCATCCGCAAGGTCATCAATCCCGTGACCGGCGAATATGAAGAATACGGCAAGGCGGATTTCCCCTGCCTGGCAGCGGCAAAAAAAGCGGAGACTCCTGCGGAAAAAATGAAAGCGGTTGTTTACGGCGATGACAAGGGCGCCAAATATGCGTGGAAGGTTCAGGCCGCCGCATTTATTTATGCCGCCAACCGGGTCCCGGAGATTTCCGACACCATCGTGGACATCGATAACGCCATGAAATGGGGCTATAATTTTGAAATGGGTCCGTTTGAAACTTGGGATGCCATCGGCGTTAAAGAAGCCGTCGCCAAAATGGAAAAAGATGGAATGAAAGTTCCGGCGAACGTCAATAAAATGCTGGCCTCCGGCGCGAAGACTTTTTACAAGCTGGAAAAAGGCAAAAAGATGTTTTTCGATTTCGCCTCAAACAAATACAAGCCCATGAAAAAAGGGGCCAAAGCCATTGTTCTGGCGGATCTGCGCGCAAACAAAAAAGTGGTCAAAACCTGCCCCTCCTGCTCCCTTATCAACTTGGGCGACGGCGTGTTTGACCTGGAATTCCATTCCAAAATGAACGCCATCAACAAAGAAATGGTGGATTTCATGATGGAAGCCGGCGAGTATGTTCTTGAAAACGGCGTGGGATTGGTTATCGGCAACCAGGCGTCCGGAATGCCGGCTCCATTTTCAGCAGGCGGAGATCTGGCCTATATGCTCTCCTGCGCGAAGGCCGGGAATTTCACAGAAATCAATGATTTTATCGCCGATGTGCATAAGGGTATTATGGGCACTAAATATGCGCCGTATCCCGTGGTGGCCGCGCCTTACGGCCTGACCCTGTGCGGCGGATGCGAAGTCTGCATGTCTGCGGACCGCATCGTTGCCAACGCCGACCTGTTCATGGGCCTGGTGGAAATCGGGGCAGGGCTTGTTCCCGGCGGTTGCGGCATGATTCACCTGTGGAGAAACTATATTGATTCTGCGCCTGCGATTGGGAAAATCACCGACCTGGCGGGTCTGTTTATTCAGGCGTTTATGTGCGTGGCCCAGGCCAAAGTTTCTTCTTCCGCCGCCGACGCCCGCAACAACGGCTTCCTGCGTGCCTCCGACCGCATTGTTTTCAACAAGGACAACCTCATCGGCGAAGCCAAGAAAGAAGTCCTGAAAATGGTGGATGACGGTTATGCCCCGCCGAAACACAAAAAGCTTCCGGCGTTCGGCCGCGAAGCTCAGGGCATGATCTGGGCGGAAATGCTCAACATGAAGTCCGGCGGATACATCACCCCGCACATGGAATTCATTGCCAAGAAAATCGCCGTGTGCATGGCCGGCGGCGATGTGCCCCAGGGAACCCTGGTGGATGAAGAACATTTGATGAAACTCGAACGCGAAGCCTTTGTGGATCTGTGGAGAACCGAAAATACCCAGAAGATGGCTGAAAACATCATGAAGACGGGCAAGCCGTTATTCCTTTAATCAATAATAGAAACTTCCAGGAGGAAATATCTATGAGAGATGCATATATCGTAAGTTCAGTCAGAACGCCAGGTTGTCGGCGGGGGAAAGGCGCTCTTGCGCAAACTCGGCCGGAAGAACTTCTGGTTCAGGCATTAAATGCCGTTGTTGAACGTGCTCCGGGCGTTGAGAAGAAAGATGTTGAAGATGTGATGACCGGATGTGCTTTTCCGGAAGCGGAACAGGGTCTCAATATCGGCCGAGTGGCCGCGCAGATGGCCAAGTTTCCGGATTCCACCTGCGGCGCCACCGTCAACCGTTTTTGCTCCGCCAGTCTGGAAGCTATTTCTATTCAGGCCATGCGCATCAAAGCCGGCTGGTGCGATGTCGCCATCGGTTCCGGTGTTGAGTCCATGTCCATCGTTCCCATGGGCGGCAATATGCCTCGCCCTCATCCGGACTGGGCCAAGGAATCTCCCGATGTCTATATGTCCATGGGTGTGACGGCGGAAAACGTTGCCAATCGTTACAAGATTACCCGGGAAATGCAGGATGAATTCGGCTACCATTCACAGATGAAGGCGTGCAACGCCAAGGCCAAGAAACTGTATAAGGAAATTGTCCCCACAACGGCCGTCCGT
>PCSG01000058.1:0-463 GCA_002772195.1 Desulfobacterales bacterium CG23_combo_of_CG06-09_8_20_14_all_51_8
CCATGGCCAGGTTGTGGGCGTTCATGATGTCGTTGATGTCGCCGGTGAGTCCCAGCGAGAATTCGGTCATGGGGATCAGCAGGGAGTTGCCGCCGCCGGCCGCGGTTCCTTTGACGTTCATCGTCGGGCCGCCCGAGGGCTGACGCAGGCAACCGCCCACGTTTTTGCCGCGGGCGCCTAAGCCTTCAATCAGGCCCAGGGACGTGGTGCTTTTGCCTTCGCCCAGGGGGGTGGGGGTGATGGCGGTCACCTCGATGTATTTGCCGTCCGGCTTATCCTTAAGCCGCTTGATGATCTTGAGAAAATCGAGCTTTGACAGACGCCCCATGGGGAGCATTTCGTCGTCTTTAAGACCCAGTTTCGCCTTCCATTGTTCCGGCGTGGGCATGTTTTTTCCCGCTGCTTCGGAAATCTGCCAGTCAGCCATTTTGGTTGCATCAAAAGACATTTTTTCTTTCTCCTC
>PCSG01000058.1:470-3063 GCA_002772195.1 Desulfobacterales bacterium CG23_combo_of_CG06-09_8_20_14_all_51_8
TGGTTAATACGTTAATATTCAATATTATTGAATAGTTAAAAATTTATGCCTGAAAAATTTTTCTATTTTACCACGTAAAAAAATGTTTGACAAGGGCAATATACACGGTTCCTTAAAAGAGTTTTTTGCAAATGCTCAAATTACCCCTGCAAGGATAAGACTCATCCCTGAATCTGGTTCAAGCGGTAGTAAAATCCTTTTTGCCGCATCAACTCTTCGTGGGTGCCGGTTTCAATGATTTTCCCGCTTTGAAGCACCAGAATCCGAGAGGCGACCCGGGCCGTGCTGAGGCGATGGGCGATGATAATGGTGGTATACTGTTGCGTGAGGTTTGCAAGGGCCTGCTGAATCGCGGCTTCGGTTTCCGAATCCACATAGGAGGTGGCTTCGTCAAAAATGATCAGTTCCGGATCATGGGCCAGGGCACGGGCGATGGAAATGAGCTGGCGCTCGCCGCTGGAAAGGGTTGCTCCGCTTTCCGTCATTTTCGTGTCCAGGCCGTCGGGCAGTTTATCAATGAGCCCCTTGCAGCAGGATGTTTTAAGCACGGCGATGATTTTGTCCGCCGAAACCGGGCTGTCGCCGCTGAAAATATTATCCCGGAGGGTGCCGGAAAAGATGTACGGGTCCTGGGTGACCAGGGCGGTTTTGGACCGGACATCAGATATTGAAAATTTCCGGATGTCCGCCCCGTTGATCAGGACGGCGCCCTCATCCGGATCATAGAACCGGATGATCAGGTTGATCAGCGATGTTTTGCCCGCGCCCGTCGGCCCCACAATGGCCAGGGTGTCCCCGGCGGGGAGGTCAAATGACACGTCTTTTAAAACCGGCTCGTTGGGAACATAGGAGAAGGTTACATGATGGAAGGCAAGGGAGAGGAGCCGCTCCGGCACGGGTATCCGCTCCGTTTCGCCGGGTTCCGGAATCCGGTCCGTGTCGTCCAGAATCAGAAAGATGCGTTCCGCGGATGACAGGGCGTTTAAGGTGATATTGTATTTTTCCGCGATGTCCCGGATGGGCCGGAAAAACATCCGCACATAGGAAATAAACACCACCAGGGTGCCCAGGGAAATGCGGCCGGCCAGGATGCTGTGGCCTCCGTAAAAGATGACCACGGCCAGGGCCACGGCGCTCAGCATTTCGATCAAGGGCATGAACAGGGCGAATACCGTGATCTGCTGCATGCCGGCCTGGAAATGGGCCTGGTTGATGATTTTAAATTTCCGGTAATTGGCGGTTTCCTGGCAGAAAAGCTGGATGACCTGCATGCCGCCGATGCTTTCGGAAAATTTGGAGTTGATTTCGGCTATTTTGACGCGCAGTGTCCGGTAAGCCTCCCGGGCGGATTTTGAAAACTTCCAGGAAATGTAAAAAACCAGGGGAAGAATCGCATATACGGCGGCGGACAGCCGCCAGTCAATGGAAAACAGAACTACGGTGATGCCCAGGAGCATGAACAGGTCTTTAAAAACAAACACCAGCACCGAGGTGAACATTTCATGCATGTTCTGGGTGTCGTTGGTGACCCGGGTGACCAGCCGCCCCACCGGGTTTCTGGTAAAAAACCGCACCGACAGGCCGGAAATATGAGAAAACAGGCGGATGCGCAGGTCGTGCATCATGCGCTGGCCCATGTATTCCATGATGACCACGTTGAAAAAATTCAGGAAAAAGCTGATGACCACAAGAACCAGAAGTCCGGCTGCGGCCATAGAAATGCCGGTAAGGTCCTGATGGCGCAACTGGACAAGGCTGGTCCGGGGCAGGCTCGTCAACAGATCATACCTGATAACGGCGGAGGTTCCGGAAATCTCAAAAAGTTCCGGTCGGGCTGTGACGATTTTTTCGATTTCCGGATCGGAAAGATCAACGGTCAGAAGGCGGGTTCTCCCGCCGCTTTCAAAGGTTCTGCTTTCCTGAAAGTCGGTCTGTTCGGGCACGATATATCGGTCAATGGCGATTTTGGTGATGTAAGGGGTGGCCAGTTCCAGGACGGTGATGGTGATAATCAAGAGAAAAATCCAGGCAAACAGCATTCGGTAGGGCCGCACATAAGGGATCAGCTTTTTTAACAGGCCGAAGTCCTGGGCCTGGCCCAGTTTTTTTTCTTCAAATATATTTGTTTTTAATGTCATTGATGGGGGTTTTCTTCTGATTCAAGCTGTTCGGCGCGTTGAATTTCATAGGATCTGGCATAATAATCGCTTTTTACCAGAAGCGTCGCATGGGTGCCTTCGGCTGCTATGCGCCCGGCGGAAAGCACCAGAATCGTGTCCGCGTATTGAAGGGCCGCGATCCGGTGAGAGGAGATCAAAATGGTTCGGTCTCGGGCCAGGTCCCGGATGGTGCGGACGATGGCCGCCGCCGTCTGGGTGTCCACCTGGCCGACCGGGTCATCCAGGAGCAGAATTTTCGGATCATGAATCAGGGCCCGGGCCAGCACCAGACGCTGTTTCTGACCTCCGGAAAGCATCACGCCTTTTTCGCCGATGATCGTGTCAAACCCGTTCGGGAAATTCCGGATGGTGTCATATACGGCGGCGGCTGCGACGGCCCGGATCAGCGCTTCTTCATTATGGGTGTCGCCGAA
>PCSG01000121.1 GCA_002772195.1 Desulfobacterales bacterium CG23_combo_of_CG06-09_8_20_14_all_51_8
GGTTACCTTCCGTGAAAGAGACCCTATCGTGCGGATCAATTCACCACAATGGCAGGAACTGCTGCTCCGGCAGGCAGATGACGCCGGGATCGATATTGCAGCCTCGGCCATCGACCGGATTATCGCCTTTGTGTCCGAACTTCTGGCCTGGAATGAAAAGACCAATCTCACCGCCATCACGAACCCGGCGGAAGTAGCGGAAAAACATATCATCGATTCGCTGATTCCCGCAAAATTCATCCCCGAAAATGCGTCAGTGCTGGATATCGGCACCGGCGGCGGTTTTTCCGGAATCCCTCTGAAAATTCTGATGCCGTCGTTGTCGGTCTGCCTGGTGGATAGCGCGCGAAAGAAGATCAGTTTTTTAAAATACGAGATCCGGCTGTTGACGCTGGAAAAGATTTCAGCCCATCAGTTCCGGGTGGAAGAGCTTTCAAAACATCCGGATTTTGCCGGGTGTTTTGATGTGGTCATCAGCCGAGCGTTTGCCTCGCTCGAAAAATTTCTGGTTTCAGCGCTGCCGCTGATCAAATCTGACGGTATGATCATCGCCATGAAGGGCCGGGATGTCCAAAAAGAAATAGATGAGATCCCCATTGCTGAAACGGAAACGGATATTTATCAGATCGGTTCGTGGAAGATTAAATTGCGTGTTGAAAAATACCGGCTACCTGTTTCCGGCGATGAACGAGCCCTGGTGATGGTCAGGCTTCAGGGAGAAAAGGGGCCTGATCTGGAATAATTTTTTCTTGACTTCTTCCGGTGCTGAATTTAGGTATTCAGTGTTTAAACGCTCAAGTGCTTTTAAAAAGCATTATAGGGAACCCTGTGAAATTCAGGGACGGGCCCGCCGCTGTAATTGGGGATGAACGTCGCGGAAGCCACTGCGGAAAATTTGCGGGAAGGCGCGACAAGTAAAAAGATCCAAGAGTCAGAAGACCTGCTTGAGCAATCGGACTGTTTTTTCTCGGTAAAAAACCGTCACATGGTCTTGGATAAAAGGGAAATCTAAGGATCACAGGAATTGATCCTTAGATTTCCCTTTTTGTTTTTGCGGAAAAGGGTTTTTTAAAACACATTTAAAAGGAGCGCTCAATGAAACGATTTTTTGCTTTGATTTTCTGCATGGGGGTGTTTTTCGCAGGCGCGGTAAATGGCTTTGCCCAGATGGCGGACCTGGAGGATTTGGTCCTGAATCCCGAATCCTTCTGGAACGGGGACGATGGCAGCGGCGGATTTGTCAGCAACGGCGTCACCTTCGGCAACAGTTATAATGCGGACTGGTCTTCCTGGGACGGGTTCGCCTATTCCAACATCACAGATGCAACTTCCGAAGGATATGGCGCCCAGTATAACGCCATTGCCGGGTCCGGGGCAGACGGCAGCGAAATTTATGCTGTGGCGTATGTCAGCGCATTTGCCGGAACGCTGCCCACCATCACGCTGGAAACCGAACAGAAGGTTACCGGCGCCTATTTTACAAACACCAATTACGCCTATTATTCCATGACCAAAGGGGATGATTTCGCCAAGAAATTCACAGCAGAGGACTGGTTCAAGCTCACCATCACCGGCCTTGATGCCGATGGCGCGGAAACCGGGATAGTGGAATTCAAGCTGGCCGATGGGACCCAAATAGTTAACGACTGGATATGGGTTGATTTAACCGCTCTTGGCGCGGTGAAACAACTTACTTTTTCGCTGACTTCAACGGACAATGGTGATTGGGGTATGAATACGCCGTCGTATTTTTGCATGGACAGCTTTAATAATGCTGAAAAAGACGATGATGACAGTTCCTGCTTTATTCGGTCAGTTTCATCCAGGAGCGGAAATCAATAACAGGCATTGCCGCTCATGAACATGAAAACAATCATTCGATCATTGGTTTGCACCGTCTGGCTGGTTCTGTTGTTGTCTCCATCCGTAACAATTGCAGATGAAAACAGGCCTATTGATAATCCGGACCCGCCGCCGGTC
This sequence comes from Desulfobacterales bacterium CG23_combo_of_CG06-09_8_20_14_all_51_8, assembly GCA_002772195.1. Lineage (GTDB taxonomy): Bacteria > Desulfobacterota > Desulfobacteria > Desulfobacterales > Desulfosalsimonadaceae > SURF-3. Next base: position 1,981 of record PCSG01000121.1, read on the forward strand.
GTCTATGAGCTGGATGCTATTGTGGTCAGCGCCAGCAAGATCAAGGAACCGATCGAGGACATCTCCCGTCATGTGACGGTTATAACTGCGGATGATATCCGGGAATCAGCGGCGAAAAATATCATCGATGTACTGGCCCGGGAAGTCGGCATATCTGTTCGCAGTGCTTCCGGCAATGACCGGCAGGCAGTGGTCGATCTGAGAGGAATGGGAGACACCGCCGCCAGCAATGTAGTTGTCATGGTGGATGATGTGAGAATCAATGCATCGGACCAGTCCGGGCCATCCCTTTCGTCCATCCCTATCGAACAGATTGAACGTATTGAAATCGTCCGGGGGGCAGGATCAGTGGTCTATGGCAGCGGTGCAGTGGGCGGCGTGGTCCATGTTATCACGAAAAAGGCTGGCGCCATTCCTCCGGGCGCGCAAATTTATGCCGGATACGGAGGAGATGATACCTGGGACACCCGGGCTTCCCTTGGCGGCAGCGTAAAAGACATCTTTTTCAATGTTGATACCGGGATTCATGATTCCGAAGGATACCGGGACAACGGGTTTTTCAGAAAAAAAGACATCCGCGCCGGGTCCGGGTATGCGCTCAACGAGCGGTTGTCCTTTAATCTTTCGGGCGCTTATTATGAAGATGAATACGGGCTTCCCGGGCCGGTCAGCCGCGATGATATTGGTTCCCGGTCCTGTCGCACGGGCACGGACAGTCCTGACGACACCGGCGAATCTTCTGAATTCCGGGGCCGGGGGGAAATGGACATGGATTTCGGCCGGTGGGGGACCGTCAACCTTAAAAGAGGCTATGTTTTCCGGGACAACCAATACATTATCGGTTTCAGTCCACAGATCCCCCGTGCGGACCAGAAGGATAAAATCGACGAAGACATCCGGCAACTGGACATCAATTACGTGAAAAATTATATGGTCGCCGGCCTTTCCCATATGTTTCAGATGGGCGCGGATCATTTCAAGACCGAGTATATTCGCGAAGAACGCCCGGACGGGCCCCGTAAAAACAGCGAAACCGAAAGTTTCGGGATTTTCGTCAACAACCGGTGGACGATTACCGAACAGGTGACGATAAACGCCGGAGCCCGGGACAATACCTATGATGGCCGGTTCCGCACGGATGCCCGGAAACTATTTGACGGAAAAAAATTATGGGTCAACGGCA
>PCSG01000456.1:0-147 GCA_002772195.1 Desulfobacterales bacterium CG23_combo_of_CG06-09_8_20_14_all_51_8
TGCGCCATCGTGGAAGCGTACCTGATTTACTGGGCCCTGGTTTACCTGGTGGCGCGAAAATATTTCCGGTTCAGCAAGGAATGGGCCGCGCCGCTCGCCTCGGGCATCTCCATCTGCGGCGTGTCCGCGGCCATCGCCACAGGCGGG
>PCSG01000456.1:162-3181 GCA_002772195.1 Desulfobacterales bacterium CG23_combo_of_CG06-09_8_20_14_all_51_8
CCCGTCATCCTCATCATGGTTTCTTCTCTGGTAGTCGTTTTTGCGGTGGTGGAACTGCTGTTTCTGCCGTTTCTCGCTCAGTCTCTTTTGTACCGGGAACCTATGGTAGCGGGAGCCTGGATGGCCTGGCCGTAAAAACCGACGGGGCCGCCGTGGCCTCCGGTCAGATCGTTGATTCCCTGATTTTGGCCAAGGCGTATGCCGTGGACGGCATCAAGTACGAATCGGACTGGATCATGAATACAGCCGCCACGGTGAAAATTTTTATCGATGTGTTCATCGGTGTCTGGGCGTTTGTGCTGGCCTGGATATGGTGCGCCAAAATCGAATGCAAGCCCGGGGAAAAAGTCGGGGCCGGAGAAATCTGGAAACGGTTTCCAAAATTCGTTATCGGTTACGTGCTGACCTTCGCCCTCATGCTGATCCTCCTGCTCAATATTCCCGCCCTAAAGGATACGGCGAAAACCGCCACCGGTGAAGCCGATGTTTTCCGGTCCTTCTTTTTCGCCCTGACCTTTTTCTCCATCGGCCTGGTCTCCAACTTCAAAAAGCTCTGGGAAGAAGGCATCGGCCGGCTGGCCGCCGTGTATGTGATTTCCCTTTTCGGGTTCATCATCTGGATAGGGCTCGCGATTTCATGGCTTTTCTTCCATGGCGTCAAGCCGCCGATCATTTCATAAATAAAGGAGAATATCATGTCAAAACAACCGAAACTGTCCGACGAAATCGCTAAAATGGCGGAAGAATACGAACCTCTGATGCCGGTGGAGAAGAAGCTCATTGCTTACAGCCTGATCCTGGGGACCGCGCTGATCGGTATTCTCCTGTTTGTCAGCTACACATTTTTCCCGTCCGGCCATTGATGACAGGCCGGTCTGATGCGTTTTTACAAAGGAATGTCCGATGGTGGCATACGACGAAATCAGGATCACCACTCGCCGGGAAATCAGCATCTGTAAAGGGGCCATCCTGAAGCTGGAACGGATCATCCGCGGGTTTGAAAAAAAATATCCTTTGGCCGGCGCTGATTTTGCAAGGGAGGCAGGCCTGACCGCGAGTGTTGACACCGGGGATTTGACCCTGTGGCGGGACAGCCGACTTGCCCTGGATCGGTGGAAAACGAGGCTGCAGGAACACCTTGAGATAATGAAACTATAAAACCAGCTCTATCAAATGGGGGCCGTCTTCGGCCAGGGCCGTTTCCAGGGCATGAGCCATTTCTTCGCAGGTATGGACCGACACAGATGAAACCCCCTGAGCCTCGCCGAGTTTCACCCAGTTGATGCCGGAAAGATCGGTCATGCGACCTGCGTTAGGGCCGGGGGTCAGGATTCCGGCCCGGGCCATTTCCAGCTTCAGGATATCATAGGACCGGTTCGAACAGATCAGGGTGGTGACGTTCAACCGCTCCCTTGCCTGAGTCCACAGGGCTTGAATCGTGTACATGGCGCTGCCGTCCGCCTGAAAATCAATCACCGGCCGGTCCGGACAGGCGATGGCCGCGCCTGTGGCGCTGGCCGGTCCCTGACCGATGGAGCCGCCGGTCAGGGACAGCAGGGTAAACCGGGGGCATCCGTTGATCTGGGCATGATAGGCCAGGCTGTTCGTTATGGCTTCTTCCACCACAACGGCGTTCGCCGGCTGAAGTGCCGCCAGCACGGTGCAGGCCTTGGCCCCATCCAGCTTTCCCGAAGGAATTTCAGGGCGCTTCAGCGCCGAAAGGATTGCGGCGTCCACATCCAGGGGCGCATCAAGGGCGTCGGCAATTCTGGAGAGCGCGTCAATAATAGCGCTATCCCCTCTGTCAATCACCAGCCGGTCCTGTCTCTCACTGATAAAAACGCTCGGCAGGCCCGTATACCCGAAAAACGCCACCGGCGCACGAGTGCCGAGGCACAGGACCGCTTCATAGGGTTTCAGCGTCTCCAGTGCCATTTCAGGCAAGTAGGGAATCCGGTAGATATCCGGCAAACCCGCTCCCTGTTCCAGCCGGGCCGGAAACGTATCATAAAACAAATCGCAGCCGATTTTTGCCCGAATCCGGGCCGCCGTCATGAGTCCTTTTACAGACAATGCCTGTCCGCCCAGGATCAGGGCGCTGCGTTTTCCCGAAGAAAGCATTGCCGCGGCCTGCTCGATCAGCGCGCTGTCAATTCCGGATGCGTGATCCCCTTGCCCGGCGGGATCCCTGTCCGCAGCGCCCGCAAATGTCGCCGTCTGGAAATCATTGGGCGCGATCAGGGTGGCGATTTTTCCGGAAAAAGCCCGGGCAATGGCTTCTTTTGTGTCACGGCCAACCGTTTCAGGTGCTTTCACCGTGCGATGCCAGGCGGACACGGAGCCCGCGAGGGCCTCGATATCCATTGCCAGAAGCGGATCATAGGGAAGGTGCCAACTCGCGTGCTCCCCCACCACGTTAAACATCGGGGATTTGGCCCGGCGGGCGTTGTGGAGATTGGCGATGCCGTTACCGAAGCCAGGGCCCAGATGCAGCAGGGTCATGGCTGGTTTTTCCGCCATACGGGCGTATCCGTCCGCGGCTCCCGTGCAGACGCCTTCAAAAAATCCCAAAACCGACCGCATTCCAGAGACCGTATCCAGAGCGTTCACCAGGGGCATTTCCGTGGTGCCGGGATTGGCGAAACACACGTCAATGCCGGCCCGGACCGCCGATTCAATAATAAATTCCGCATTGTTCATTTTTTTTTCGTAATTCCTTTAATTCCGGATTATTGACGAAACTTCTGCGGCGCCTTGGATGCTTTTTTTTTGTTTTTCCTGGTACATGGCGGCAAAATCAAAAGGAGGCAGGTTCAGCTCAAATCGCCTCCAAATTTTTGATAAAATACCCCCGGCCGGAGATCAGTTCCTTTTTTTCGCTGCTGCAGGACGGGCAGACGAGGGGGCCGTCCTTCCGGATGTCCGCCGCATAGGTCATGCCGCAGTCCGAACATTTCATCACCACGGGCATTCTTTCAATCACGAGCCGGGCCCCTTCGACGATGCCGCCTTTGGACAG
>PCSG01000024.1:0-2547 GCA_002772195.1 Desulfobacterales bacterium CG23_combo_of_CG06-09_8_20_14_all_51_8
CGCTCCCAGTTTTTGATGACTTCCTCGGAATCCCGCATGCTCACGTCCCCGAACACATGGGGATGCCGGTAGACGAGTTTATCGCAGAGCACGGTAATGACATCATCAAGGGTGAATTTCCCGCTGTCCCGGGCAATGGCGCTGTGAAACACCACCTGAAGAAACACGTCCCCCAGTTCCTCCTTTAAGATTTCCACGTCATCGCCGTCAATGGCGTCGGCCAGTTCATAGGTTTCCTCGATGAGGCATTTCATGATGCTTTTGTGGTCCTGCTCCATATCCCAGGGGCATCCCCCCGGTCCCCGCAGGGTGTCCATGATTTTCATCAGCCGGTCCATGGCTTCCATAGGTGTATCTTTATTATAAGTGAAAGGAAGGTGTCAGGTTTCGGGTGTCAGAATCCCTTCGGGGATATACGCAAAAGCGCGGGCTTGGTCAAGAGATTGCGTTATTTCTAAAAAGTGATATCCAATATTGGTATTGACAAATCCGGGTTGAATCATTATTTTTCTCTGCATACCGGAAATCCCGGATGAAAGTCCGGATCGCCGGTATACTCCCCCTGAATTCCCCCTTAACCGGGGGAATTCATTTTTCTCCCCCGATACGGAGGGAAACAAAAGCAGAAATGTGGTTTCATTAACGACAGAAGAAACAGATCGGGTTTCATTATGTTGTCAATAATTTCAGTGCGTTGTTTAACTTCGAGGACAGGTCCTGCAATTCAGATAGGTTTATTCGGTTACTATAATCCATAACAAAAAAAGGTGAATGGGATGATTCATGTCGAAAATCTGACAAAATATTATGACCGCTTTTGCGCGGTGGATCAGATCAGCATTGACATCAACAAAGGGGAAATTGTCGGTCTCTTGGGCCCCAACGGCGCGGGCAAAACCACGACGCTGAAAATGCTCACCGGCTATTTCAAACCCAGCGCCGGCGCCATCCGCGTCAATGAGTACACCATTGACGACCATCCCCTGGAAATCAAGCGGATGATCGGCTATCTGCCGGAAACCTCTCCCTTTTACAAGGACATGCTGGTCTACGATTATCTGGAATATGTTTCCAAAATCAAGGGCGTCAAACCCAGCGACCGGCTGCCCCGGCTGCGGTATCTGGCCGACCTCTGCGGCTTAAACCAGATCATGCACAAGACCCTGGGCGAACTCTCCAAAGGCCTGAATCAGCGGGTGGGCATGGCCCATGCCATGATGAATGACCCGGACATCCTCATTCTCGACGAACCCACCCAGGGGCTGGACCCCAACCAGATTGTGGAGATCCGCAATATCATCAAAAAAATCGGCCAGGAAAAAACCGTTATTTTTTCCACCCACATCCTGAGCGAAGCCGAAGCCACCTGCGACCGCATCGTCATCATCAACCGGGGAAAAATCGTGGCAGACGGCCGAACCGAAGACCTCAAACAGGCGGCGGGCAAAAAAACCATTATCCAGATTTCCCTGCTCCATACCTCGGCTGACGCCGCGCAAAAAACCTTGAGCGCCATTGACGGCATTGAATCCGTGGACATCGTCACTCAAACCGATGACGGAATGGTGACGGTCAAGGCCCACAGCAGCGGGACCGTGGATTTGCGGGAGAAAATTTACAAGACCATCAAAGCCACGGACTGGACCATGGTGGAATTTCTCCAGGAAGCCAAAACCCTTGAAACGATTTTCAGAGACCTGACCCGGCAAATGAATTAAGGAGTGAGACCCATGTTGCAGTTTACCCATATCCTAAAAAAGGAACTGAAAGATTATTTTATTTCCCCCATCGCCTATATCGTGATTTCCATTTTTCTGATCATCACCGGGTGGTTTTTCTTTTCCACGTTTTTCCTCTATGATCAGGCGGACATGCGGGCCTTTTTCTCGCTGCTCCCCATTATTTTCTGCTTTGTGATCCCGGCGGTCACCATGCGCCTGTTCTCCGAGGAACTCCACGCGGGCTCCTATGAAATCCTGCTGACCCTGCCGGTGACGTTTTCCGACATTATTTTCGGCAAATTCGCCGCAGGCCTGGTCATGACAGGGGCCATGCTCCTGCCCACCCTGGCCTACCCGATTTCTATATCCCTTATCGGGGACCTGGACTGGGGCCCGGTCATCGGCGGCTACGTGGGGGCCATGCTGCTGGGAGGCGCGTTTTCCAGCGTGGGCCTGTTCACATCAAGCCTGACCCACAACCAGATCATAGCCTTTATCCTGGGCGCGGCCATCTGCTTTGTGCTGACCTTGATCGACAAAATGCTCTTTTTTATCCCGGAAACCCTATTAAACGTGATCGCTTATCTGGGCGCGGATTTTCATTTCCGCAACGTGGCCCGGGGCATTATCGATTCCCGGGACCTGATCTATTTTATCAGCGTAATGTTCATCAGTCTTTACGGCACCCGTCTGGCGCTTTTGAAAAAAGAATAAGGAGTTGATGATGAAAGGCAAATTTCAAACCGAAACCTGGATCAAATTTTTCATTTACGCTGCGGTCATCGTGCTGATCAACGTCGCCGGCCAGAGCCTGTTTTTCCGGATG
>PCSG01000024.1:2621-3181 GCA_002772195.1 Desulfobacterales bacterium CG23_combo_of_CG06-09_8_20_14_all_51_8
GAATCTGCGGGTCCTCGTGGAGCGCCCTTCCTATGCCGTGGCCCACGTAGTCGCGAACGACCGAGAAGCCGTGTGATTCAACCCATGCCTGCACGGCGTGTGAAATGTCCGACACCCTGTTGCCAGGACGCGCCTGCTCTATGCCTTTCATCAGCGACGCCCGCGTCACGTCCATGAGGCGCCGCGCTTCAACGTCGTGAGATCCAACTACGCATGTCCTCGCGGCGTCGCCATAAAACCCTTGGAACACAACCCCGAAATCCAGTGAAACCAGGTCGCCTTGCTTGAGCGCCCTCCCGCCAGGAATGCCATGCACTACTTCGTCGTTCACCGAAATGCAGATGCTGGCCGGATAGCCGTGGTAACCCTTGAACGCCGGCTTGGCGCCAGCGCTCAGAGTAAGCGAGTGCGCCATGTGATCCAAGTCACCCAAGACAACTCCGGGAGCCAGGGCGGCTTCGAGCGCGCCAAGAACCTGGTGCACGATGGCGTTTGCCCTGTCCATTATCCGGATTTCCTCGGCGCTCTTCAACTGAATCATCCCACCGCTTTCATTAGAT
>PCSG01000122.1:0-193 GCA_002772195.1 Desulfobacterales bacterium CG23_combo_of_CG06-09_8_20_14_all_51_8
GCCTATAGGCTTTTAGGCTGTAGGCTGTAGGATGTAGGGGGCAGGATGCGTGACCATACAAAACTTCGGGCTTTTGAGCTGGCCGATGAAGTGACAATAATGATTTACAGGGCAACAAGAGCTTTTCCAAGGGAAGAAATTTATGGCCTAACGTCCCAGATGCGAAGAGCAGCAGTCTCGGTTTCCTCAAATA
>PCSG01000122.1:219-3134 GCA_002772195.1 Desulfobacterales bacterium CG23_combo_of_CG06-09_8_20_14_all_51_8
CAAACGGAATATCTTAGATTTCTTGAAATTTCATTTGGTTCCCTGAAGGAACTGCATTCCCAGTTTAGCTTGGCCATGCGCTTGGACTATTTGGGACATATTGATAAAACGGCCATTTTTGAGATAGAGGCAAAAATACTGGGAACCGAAAAGGTTTTGGGCGCATTGTTGCGGTCGATGCGCAAACCCTAAAAGTCTATAGCCTAAAAAGCTACAGCCTAATAAACAACCTACCAAAAACGCAGATTAAAAATGCCCGAAACAATCAAAAAACCAGACCACCAACTTTATCTTTTCGTCGCCGGCCTCGTCATCTTTGGCATCATTGCTATTTTTGGCTGGATAAAACTTCAGTATGGCTTTACGTTCATGGATGAAAGCTATCACATGGTTGAAGGCTGGCGGCTGGCGGCCGGTGATCATTTCATTCACGACACGCCAAACGGCGCACTCAGGAATTATCGTTTGTTCAACAAACTGATTTTTGACGCCTGCCCGGACATCACGCTGCTCGGTTTCAGGAAAATACAATTTTCCCTTACACTTATTTCTTTGTTCATATTCGGATCCGCCCTATATCGTTATAACAAACAGTACTGGTATCTGCCATTTATCTTCAGCATTTTCGCGTTTACCGGCCTGGACCCCCTGGGCGCGACATCCAATTTAAATTATTATACTTATCCGCATTTGTTTCTTGTTCTGCATATTGCCAGCCTTTTATTTGGCATCCGTGCCAAAAATCCCATCATCAAATCACTGTTGTTTCTTTTCTCTGGCGCATGCTTATGGGCAATCAGCCTTAGCCTCCTGCACTTAAGCCCGATCATCGCAGGGCCAATTGCCTTATATATTTTTGTAAAATTTCTTGACTTCAAACAGATAGAATTCCGATTCAAAGACCTTGCTCTTGTAATTGCCCCATTCTTCATATTTTGGGCCGTTTTTTTAATGGAATACAACACGGACTATATCCGATCAGTGTTGACTTCCCTGAATATGACCCGAAGCATGCCAACCTACTCATCCGAATTGATCACCATTAACTGGACCGTGCTGGCATACACCGCCATCATGTTCATTCTTGCGGTTGCTTTTTTCGTGGTCCTCAACACATTTAAACCCTACAAAATGATCTTTTTAATAATTTTATCGATTCTGGCCTTCTGGATTGTTGATACATCATTATTCGGCATCCTCTATCCTTACTGGAATGACTGGTACAGCCGCCCACTATGGTTTGCCGGTTTGCTGATTTCATTTCACCTGCTTTTCTGGGCACACATTCTTACAAAACAATTCTTTTTGAAAAAAGAAATTAAACCCCACGAAGAACTGACCATTTTATTAATGCTGCCATCCAGCATCTTTTTTATTCTTGCCACGATATTTTCCGGTTTTGGGGCGATTTTAATATTGCACTGCGCCATCCCGACGGTGACAGCCATTGCTCTCATGATTATAAATCTCGAACCCATTCGGTTGCGCTCCAACGCCTTCAAATTGATTATTCTAATCCTTGTTTTCGCCCCTTTTTATTACACCACGGCCTGGTCGGACTGGAATTTCACCTATTGCGATGTCAAACCCAAACATGCCGATGCCGAAATAACCGAAGGTTTTCTCAAAGGAATTCGGACCAACGGTGTATATAAACAGCTTAATGACTGGATTAGAAAAAAATCAGCCACCTATTCCAATAAAGACGAATTCATTATCTCCTATATCTTGACCCCAATGGTTTATATGATTGCGGAAAGACGCCCTGCCATTGAAGAATCTTTTCTTACGCCACCCGAAGACTGGTACATGAACCATTACCGGACAATGATTAAAAACATGAAGGCATCCAACCGTCTCCCCGCAATGGCTTTTGTCTTCGACAACAGCCCGGCCATTAACACCATCAATGAAAAATCAAAAATCCGGTTCAATCTAAAAAGTGACACATATAGTTTTTTTGGTTTATGGTATGATTTTCAAAAATCAATAGACCCCTTAGCTGATTATATTCGCAGAAATATGACCATGGTGGACTCCATCACCTATGCGGATCATACTGCCCGCTGTTTTGTGGATAACAAAAAATTGGCGGAGACATCATTTCAGCGCCTGGCATCTCAGCCGGATTCATTCCAGATGCTCAACCGACTGGCAATGCATCATATCAAAGAAAAAAATTACACCGACGCCATCGCCCTGCTGTCCGGCCCCATGCTGAAGCTTCAGCCGGACAATGTCGGCATTTACTACAATATTGCCTGTTTATTCGCTATTCAGAATGATCAGGAACAGGCCGTTGAATGGCTTCGTCGCGCGGTGGAGGAAAAAGGGTATGACGGGTGGGATAAAATTAAAACCGATCCAGACCTGGAAAACATCAGGGATTCGGCATATTATCGAAATGTTATTAAAAATCATCAATAGATTGATTTATTATTAAAAATAACTGCTAATGCGCTTTAAAAAAGTTAATTCATTTTTCTGGATTCCGGATCGCGGTCGCTACGCTCCCTTGTCCGGAATGACTGGATTTAATTATATAAAAATTTTAAATATCTTTATAACTTAACCAAAGTGGACAACCGGCTAAAGTTATGAATCCGGCGAATATCCCAAGAAACGTCATTCTGACGTATGCCGGCATCCAGAAAACATTGGATACCGGATCCGTTATCCTGGGCTTGATCCGGAACCGGCCTCCTGAGCTTGATTCAGGATCGAGATGACGTATCCGGCATCCAGTATTAAAATGATCCACAGCATCCCGTCATACCGGACTTGATCCGGCATCCAGAAGTAAATATCATCCCCTTCCCAATATAGATTCCGGCCTGCGCCGGAATGACGAGAGAGGGAAATTCAGCCTGCGCCGGAATGACGAGAGAGGGAAATTCAGCCTGCGCCGGAATGAC
>PCSG01000175.1:0-147 GCA_002772195.1 Desulfobacterales bacterium CG23_combo_of_CG06-09_8_20_14_all_51_8
AGTTCATGAAGTCGCCAGGGCAGGTCCTGAAATAAAAACAGTTTTTTTTCATTGATCCCGATATCCACCGGTCCGAATAGTGTTTGCTGAGGAACGCCGGTTTTCGTATATGCCACCAGGTTGGCATTCTCCACCACCTCATCCCCG
>PCSG01000175.1:184-834 GCA_002772195.1 Desulfobacterales bacterium CG23_combo_of_CG06-09_8_20_14_all_51_8
AAGGCAAGCAGTGAACATATTCCTGAAATGCGGATTTACGGTCCACCGTCAGGGTATAAATATTGGGATCGCTTTCATAGTTCTCCTGAGTCAATACCAGCGAAAACGGCGGGTCCGGACTGGTAATCCACATTGCAAAAGAATTGTTCTCCTCGTTCAGAACAAGAGGCCCGGCAATCCGGTTTCCGGATGGATCTGTTATGGACAGCGCCATGTCCTCTAAACTGCCGTCTTCCTTTACAACTTCAACATAGAAATCATCTTCGGGCGCTCCGTTTACTATATATTCATCCGAATCCAGAAGCACCAGATGGTAGGTGCCGGGTTCAATAACCTGGGCCGTATTGTCCTCTATTTCCAGAAAATCATCCCGGGATTGCGCAATGCGCCGGATTTCATCACAATCCAGATAAGGGCAGGCGGCCTGGGCCATGACCGGAATTTTCATTTGTCCTGGATGACTATCAATACTATCTCCTGTCCAGTCTCCGCCGGTTATTTCTCCGCTTGAATTAAAGTTCAATGTGTAGGTATATTGACGCATGAGTTCTTTGGTACCCATATAATCCGGGGGAACCGCATCATCCGCGTAATAAATAGTCACGGAAATAGCTTGACTGTCGCCGCGCCCGCTGATCTGCATGTCATAC
>PCSG01000175.1:934-1076 GCA_002772195.1 Desulfobacterales bacterium CG23_combo_of_CG06-09_8_20_14_all_51_8
CATCCGGATTACCGCCGGAGCCCGAGACATACAAATCCGCATCATGACAAAGGGTCAGCAGCCCTTTTTTATCGCCCACGCGAAATACGATATTATCAATGGAAGAAGGCAGGATATCATAGGATTCATAGACTGCGGCCCG
>PCSG01000175.1:1659-2146 GCA_002772195.1 Desulfobacterales bacterium CG23_combo_of_CG06-09_8_20_14_all_51_8
GCCCTCCGTCTGAATTTCCAGCGTATCCACAAATGCTTGCGCGCCGGCTGACCGTTTGATGGAATACAACTGAGGTACGGAAGCATTGTCGCCGGCATTTTCACGGGACATCCGTTGAAACGGCAGAATATCGCACGGCGCGGGAAACCCCGGAATCAGCAGCAGATCCTCCTTTCGGATGATCATATTGCTATTAATACCCGCGATATCGGCGTCAAGGATCGCACCGGATGGGGACAACACCAGTCTGCACAAGCGGCTATCCGACTTTTCCGAAAAAAAAGAAAGCGCCAGTGCGCCGTCGGGTTGCCTGGGGTCCGGCACCACTTGCCAGGTATGAACATCCGGCGTTTGGGACTTGTTGAAATCCGTCGCGGATTCCGACATAATCCGTATGGTCTCCGTCGGTTGATAGGGGAATGACCCCGCCGGACAAGGAGTAAAAATCATCCCGCACAGCAAAAAACAAAAAATTTTAAACATATGG
>PCSG01000175.1:2210-2422 GCA_002772195.1 Desulfobacterales bacterium CG23_combo_of_CG06-09_8_20_14_all_51_8
AAAATACAGGGGAAGGCCGTTTTATTTTCAAAGACCTTCCCCTGTATTGGTTGTGTACTGCGTTAGATTAAAGCTTACAAAAGATTAAACCTGCTATTTGCTGGGCAGGTACCCCATAGACTCTTGGCCATTGCTGATAAAGAAGAAGCCGTCTGCCTTGAAGTTTGTATTCACTACAAAATAGGCTCTTTGATCACCGATCGTGCCGCCGA
>PCSG01000175.1:2513-2655 GCA_002772195.1 Desulfobacterales bacterium CG23_combo_of_CG06-09_8_20_14_all_51_8
CACGGTAATTTGAGCTTCGCCATTCGCACTGGAGAGGTTTGTGATCACAAAGCCATACCACCAGTCCGCATTATTCATGGGCGTTGCATAGGGGTAGACCAATTGAAAGTCTACTGCATCATGACAGCAACCCATGGTGCCG
>PCSG01000308.1 GCA_002772195.1 Desulfobacterales bacterium CG23_combo_of_CG06-09_8_20_14_all_51_8
ACCACCGGGGAAACCGCCTACAAGGCCATGGAAATATTCAAGGGGTTTAAAATCATCGCGGTCACCTATCACTGCGGGTTCAAGGAACCTTTTCAAAACACCCTGAAAGATGATGTGAGAAAGGATCTGGAAGCCGAAGGGGTACGCGTGGTCCAGGCCACCCATGCCCTTTCCGGCGTGGAACGGTCCATCGCCAAAAAATACACCGGGAGTTACCCGGTCCTGCTCATCGCCGATACACTCAGACTCTTTGGCAACGGGACCAAAGTCGCGGTGGAAGTCTCCATTATGGCGGCGGATTCCGGAGCTCTATCCGGCAATGACATCATCGCCATCGGCGGCACCGCCCGGGGCGCGGACACCGCCCTGGTCATCAAACCCGCCCATCAGTCCAATTTTTTTGACCTTCGCATCAAGGAAACCATCTGCAAACCCAGAGCGTTTTAAATCCGAGCAGGGTAATCCGACTCAGATATTTTTGTACCCGGCTTAAAAACCCTATAGCCGGCTATCTTGTTAAAAACACAAAACGGGCGAAATCGCCCGTTTTGTGTTTTGCTGCCTGAATTTTTAAAAATCGCCTTTACTCCGACCATCCTGATTTATCTCTCTCAGACATCACTTCAATAAAGCATCCGCCCGATGAGCCACCGCCGTTCGATACTCCCATTGGCATCGGCGGTGAATCGTCGTCCGCATGTCCGGCATAGGCCGGCGTCATGAAATTCATAAACCCATCAGCCCAGTCCTTTGCTTTTAAATACATCGCGGAAAGTCCGGATTGGGCGGAGACCGGAAACACCAGGGCGATATTTTTCTTTCTGGCCTTGACCCATGCCCCTTCATAGGGCCTCAGCACAAAACTATCGGAATTATCCGCCGTATAACCGCCGTCTTCCCAGCGCCAGATGCGTTTGTCAATATATTCATTATCCACCGGCAGCAGCGAAACGGATACAGGCCCGAATATGATATCGCCCTGGTCATCGGTTTCAACGACTTCCAGATCATACCACAAGTAACTTGCGTCATTGGGACTGCCAATCATATTCCAGCCGTTTCCGTTGGCTTCATCATAACCCAGCTTTAATGTGAAATCCCGGTCCACGCTTACAAAAACGCCATCCATGGCCAGGGTCATGCCATACCGGGCCAGAATCCAGTAGGCCCGGCCAGGTTCGATCTCAAGATCCGGATACTCTTCATATCCGCCGGTCAGGGGATTATAGGTTCCGATTTTAAAATCCTCTGAATCCGTATCCGCGCTGGTCATCGTATTCAAAATATTTAAGAAGGACCAGCCCTGGGACCATTGAATAAAGGACATCAGCCGGTAGTCCTTCATGGTGAACCCGGGAGGAACCGGTGGAATATTTCCATCATTCTCTGAAGTTCCTGCGATAAAAGTTTCCCGAACAGACCAGGATATCAGACGGCTGCCCGCATCCACAAACCCCACCCGCCATTGGTATTGAACGCCGTTTTCAAAAACAACGCCGGGGACATGCTCTGTCAGATCCGCAGATGAGGAGATACTGTAAAACGGGCTGGTCTCCCCGGTCCGCCAAATCTGCCATGTGGATTCAACATGCGCATCATCTTCAGTATCCGCATAGATACCGGCAACCAGCGTCACCGCCGTCGGATCAACCGCCGCATTGTCAATGGGACTGATCAGTTCCGGGGTATCCGGTGAATCATTTACGGAAAAATCCGCCGTCACGGTCATGTCCGATATGACATTCTCCAGGGTCAGGGGATTGGCTGCTCCCGAAGCATCCCCGCTCCAATGGGAAAACACATAACCGGTTTCCGGCTCGGCCGTCACCGGCGTGCTGCTCCCCCCATGGGCTACGATCTGGTCCGACTGGCCCACGATATGGCCGCCGAGGATAGTCGTAAACACCACATGATAGGTATTGATTTCAAAAATGGCGACAATTCGCATATCAGACGTCACATTTAAAATCACCAGGGGATTTTCCGTACCCGTATAATCGCCGCTCCAGCCGACAAAATGATAACCGGTTTCCGGCACCGCCGTTATCGTTGCAGTAGCGCCGTCATGACCTATCTCCTGATCAACATCACCGTCAATAGACCCTCCATCGCCCGATGCAATTGACACATTATAGGTCTTTATCCGGAAATTCGCCATTATGTTCTTGTCGGCGGTGGCGCCAGTCAGGATCAGAGGATTCTCCATTCCTTCATGCCCCCCGGTCCAGCCGATAAAATCATATCCATCATCCGGAACTGCCCTTACCTCTGTTGAATTTCCACCTTCCGTCACCGTCTGGGTCAATATCCCATCAATGCGACCCCCGGCGCCGGCAGTAAATTTCATCGTATACGCGGATATCTGGATCAATTGGAAGCTGGCTCTGACCGTCATATTCATCGTCACATTCCGGATGGTCAGAGGATTGTCATGGCTGGAATATCCTCCAGTCCAGACTTTAAACTCATACCCATCCTCGGGTACCGCTGTCACCGGCTGACAATCGCCGCCATTTACAACAGTCTGCGTTGTATCGCCATCAATATGTCCCCCGGGGTTCGCCAGAAAAAGGACTGTCCGCCGGACAACATCTGTCTGCAACCGGAAATTGGCATATACCGTCATATTAGATGTCACGTTGCTGATGGTCAGCGGGTTGATTGATCCGGCATAATCTCCGGTCCACCCGTCAAATGTATAGCCCGAAAGGGCCACCGCCCTGACCTCCGCACAATCATCCCCTTCTGCCACCGTCTGCAGGGTTTTTCCATCGATCCGGCCGCCTGCATTGGCGATGAATTTCACCGTGTATGTAGTAGCTTCTATCTGCCGAAAATTGGCGTATATGGTCATATCCGCCGTCACATTTTCGACCGTCAGCGGATTCTCCATTCCTTGATGGCTCCCTGTCCAGCCAACAAACTCGTATCCCTCGTCCCACACCGCCTCAACGGCCGTGCAATCACTCCCTTCCACGATCGTTTGCGTCGTCTGGCCATCGATATGACCTCCGGACCCGGCGATGAAATTCACTGTGTATGTAGTAGCTTCTATCTGCCGAAAATTGGCGTATACGGTCATATTTGCGGTTACATTTTCGACCGTCAGCGGATTCTCCATTCCTTGATGGCTCCCTG
>PCSG01000416.1:0-147 GCA_002772195.1 Desulfobacterales bacterium CG23_combo_of_CG06-09_8_20_14_all_51_8
ATCGTTGGCGAAGGTCTCATCAGATTCGGCACAGAAGAGCAGAAGATGAAATACCTGAAGCCAATGCTGGAAGGGAAACTTGTAGCCGCAGAGGCGCTTACTGAACCTCGTGGCGGATCAGATTTTTTTGGTGCTACGAGCATAGCG
>PCSG01000416.1:154-478 GCA_002772195.1 Desulfobacterales bacterium CG23_combo_of_CG06-09_8_20_14_all_51_8
AGGGAGATCATTTTCTAGTGACCGGCCAGAAACGCTTTGTAGTGGGAGCCGAAGGAGCCGATTTTTTCCTCGTGTACGTTCGCTCAAACTTTGATCCCAATTCAAGTCCACATGAACGAATCAGCACTCTCATCATCGATCGCTCACCCGAGATCGAGGTCAAGTACTTGTATGGCCTCATGGGGACTCGTGGCGGCGGCACGGGAAGACTTACTTTCCGCAATGTTAAAGTGCCGAAGGAAAATCTCTTAGGACCGCTCAATGGCGGCGCCTTTGTCTTCAACCGAATGATGATACCCGAACGTATCACCAGCGCAGCACCTT
>PCSG01000416.1:496-3153 GCA_002772195.1 Desulfobacterales bacterium CG23_combo_of_CG06-09_8_20_14_all_51_8
CCGGTCTGGAACTGGCAGCGCGTTATACAGACCGCCGCATGGCCTTCGGAAAGAAGATACGAAAGTTCCAGCTTGTCAGCTCCATGCTCGCCCGGGGCATTACCCTGATGGATGCCAGCGCCGGCATTATTTATCAGGCTGCCCTCGCTGCCGACCGGGATGATCCCCGCATCCGCCGATTAGCGAGTGAAGCCAAACGTTTCGTCACAGACAATTCCTGGGAAATATCAAACCTGGTTACGCAAATGCTGGGCGGCATCGGCTACACCAACGTGTATCCCGCCGAACGGGCACTGAGGGATGCTCGATTATGTCAGATATGGACAGGAACCAATCAGATAATGGACCTTATGATTCAGCATGACTATTATGAAGAGTTGTTGAAGCAGACCGGAAGATATCGTCAGAGTGAATTGGACGCGGAAAATGCCGCAGCCGAAGAAGAAAAAATTTACGATGATGACGATATGTGGCGTGTATTGGAGAAGGAAAACAAGTAACTTCTTGTTAATCAGCAGAAATAAGACGACTCATAGCATTGAATTTTCTAAAAAGTTTGAAATAATAAAAAGGTCATAATAACATGTAATTAGTGTAGTGTCTCAATGAAACCTTGTCATATCGACCAGCGGGAGATATCTTGTATATTCTGACGATCATTAAGATTTCTCGCTTCGCGTCGAAATGACATGTTGTGTAGAACAATACACTAGATGGGGAATTATTTATGTTCGATATGGTTGAAAACATTAGACAGGCAAAAAAAAAGGGCGCAAAAGTTGTGGGATGTTTCCCCCTGTACCCACCGCTGGAGTTGCTCCATTCTTTCGGCCTGATGCCTGTGGTTCTTTGGGATATGAAAGACGGAGTGCGTACGCTCAAAGAAAGCGATCGCCATCTCCAGAGTTTTACCTGTTCTGTGGCCAGGCGACTTACAGAGTTTGTCCTGTCAGAAGAAGGATCTCTTCTCGACGGTCTCCTGATGTACAATGCCTGTGATACTTTCCGCAATATGCCGGAAATTATCAAGCGCGGTCTCGGGGAAAAGGGAAAGAACCTGCCGCTGCTAAAATTCCATGTGCCCATGGTATCTCCAAATCAGACCGATTCCACAGGATATTTCGCCGATAGGATCCATGAGCTGATAGCCGAAATCGAAAGCGCTTTTGGGGTCCGGTTTTCTTCAGAACGCTTTCTCGCCAGCGTCAGATTACACAATGCAATAAGAAAACTATCTCTGGAAATGGAGATGCTGGTTGCTGAAGGAAGGATGTCTCTTATGTTGACTTCTCACGCCTTATGAGGGACGGGTATTTCATGACGCCCGAAGACCATATGTCCGCATTGAATGACGCCATAAATAAAGCTAAGTCAAACCCAAAGAAAAACAGTTCTGACGGAAAGAAAATTATCGTTTCAGGTATTCTTCCTCCTCCGGATGCGCTGTGCGCCATTATTGAGGAAGCCGGAATGAGAGTGGCCGGCAACGACGTGTCGTCTCAAGCCCGGTCCTACGGCTACATTCCTCAGGAAACCGGTGAACCCACCGCTTATTACGCTGATTTTTACCGCAATCACTACCCATGCACGACCCTTCTTTATTCATCGGACGAGCGTCTCAAGGCGCTTAATGAACTGATTGAAAAGCGAGGAGCCCGTGGTCTGATTTTTATCGGAGAAAAATTCTGCGAATACGAGTATCTGGAGATGCCTTTTATCACCAAAACTCTTGAACAGAAAAATATTGCATCCCTTCAACTAGAGATAGGAACAGATGACAACGAAAATGTGGAGGCCCTGCGGACAAGAATCGAGGCATTTTCAGAATTGATACGTTGATTAAAATATATGTTTTTAATTGTCTCATAATACTCTTTACATTGGTCATTCCGGCGCAGGCCGGCGAAGTGACCTTTAGGTTAAATCCAGCATCATTAAAACTGGACCCCCGGCATTCGCCAGGCTTGGGGCCGGAGTGAAATCCCGCGCATGCGGGACCGGGGTGACGACTCTGATGAGAACGTGTCAAACATGGTTACTACTCCAGGACTTTTAATAACGCCTGCTCCGACCGAAGGGAAATTTAAATCAGAAGACTTATAATTTAGGATGGTTAAACTATGGCTGAAGAAAAAGATGAAATGAAGGGATTAATGAAGACCGAATCAGGCAGGCGGCTGACACAGATCCTAACCGATGACTATATGAACCTTCATGGCAAAGCCAGCAAGGGAGCCTTCGTTGTCTGGGTAGCCATCATCGTGCCGATCGAGCTATTCAAAGGATTCGACAATGTCGTGTTCGCCGTGCCGGAAAGCCACGCTGCCCTGAGCGCAGCAAAAGGCGTCGGCATGCTTCAGTGTGAAAAGGCAGAGCACAGCGGCTACTCGATGGACATCTGCTCCTACGCCAGAATCGATATCGGAACCGCCATGAGCGGCGGCAAAGATTCGCCGACTTTCGGATTACCGCGGCCAAACCTTCTTGTCGCGGACAACAACAATTGCTCTCTCCTGGTCAAGTGGTTTGACGTGTATCATCGGGAATGGGGCGTTCCTCATTTTATCCTCGACGTTCCTTTTTGCTATGAAATGCAGAAGGAAACAGACCTCAAATATATCGTAGCACAGTTTCGTGACCTGATTAGAACCATCGAA
>PCSG01000151.1:0-147 GCA_002772195.1 Desulfobacterales bacterium CG23_combo_of_CG06-09_8_20_14_all_51_8
GGTTGATTTCAGCCGCATCATAGGTTTTAGACGCATCCATCAGGGAAATGGCCAGCAGAATATTTTTTTTCCGGTCAAGCTGCATGTTCTGGGCTTGGAGCGGCTTTAAGCGGGTGGCGGCGGCGGTCAGCAGAATGCTGCACACCA
>PCSG01000151.1:220-3140 GCA_002772195.1 Desulfobacterales bacterium CG23_combo_of_CG06-09_8_20_14_all_51_8
GGATTTCAATATAA
Organism: Desulfobacterales bacterium CG23_combo_of_CG06-09_8_20_14_all_51_8; assembly: GCA_002772195.1. Taxonomy (GTDB): domain Bacteria; phylum Desulfobacterota; class Desulfobacteria; order Desulfobacterales; family Desulfosalsimonadaceae; genus SURF-3. The sequence goes on from PCSG01000151.1 coordinate 235, forward strand.
TCAAAGAGCGGGGCAAAAAGATTCATAAACAAAATAGCCATCATGACCCCTTCCGGATAAGCCGGGTTGAATACCCGGATCAGAATCGTCAGCATGCCGATCAAAGCCCCATAGAGCCATTTACTGGTCTGTGTTCCGGGCGCGGAAACCGGGTCCGTGGCCATATACACGATGCCGAAGGCAAATCCGCCGGCGGCCAGATGATACAGGGGGTTGATGTTTGCCCATGGATTGACCGGGGCTGAGGAGAATAGGCCCACCAGACCACTGGTGATCAGGAGGCCCGCCACCCCGCCGATCATAATGCGATAGCTGGCCACGCCGGTAAAAATTAAAATCATGGCTCCCAGAAAACAGCACAAGGCCGACGTGCCGCCCACGGTGCCCGGATAATTGCCGATAAACAAACGGGCCAGAGTGTAGCCGGCGCTTTCCAGCATGGACGGGAGGGAATCAAATCCAGGGGGAAGAGAGATCATGGACAGAGGGGTCGCGCCGGTCACAGCCGAAACCGCGGATGCCGTGGACCCGGAAACCGCCGCCCACACGCTGTCACCGGACATTCTCGCGGGATAGGCGAAAAACAGAAAGGCCCGGGCCGTGAGGGCCGGGTTGAAAATATTACGGCCCGTGCCGCCGAACACTTCTTTGCCGATCACCACGCCAAAAGAAATTCCCACTGCCGCCTGCCACAGAGGAATCGAAGGGGGCAGCGTCATGGGAAACAGCAGACCGGTGACCAGAAACCCTTCGCTGATGGGGTGTTTCCGGATCACGGCAAACAAAATTTCCCAGAAAAAGCCCGCGACATAGGAAACGATAACAAGCGGCATGACGGTGATCAGGCCGCTTACGACACTGCTGAAAAAATCAAGGGTCAGTCCCTGGGCCAGCCGAGACTGGTATCCGGTGTTGTAAATCCCAAACAGCAGGGGCGGCATCAGGGCCAGGAGCACGATGCTCATGAAACGCTTGAGGTCAATGGCGTCCCGGACAAAGGGAGCTTGACGGGTCGGAATGGCCGGAATAAAAAAAAGGGTTTCCAGGGCTTCAAAAAGGGGCCGGAGTTTATGCAGGCGTCCGGTTTCTTCGAAATGCGCCCTGCCCCTTTCAAAAACCTGCCGCAATTTTTTTTCAAACAGATTCGGCAACCTGATTCATCTCCTTATGGTAACGGTGTCTGGCGTCTATGAGAGCATCGGCCAGCTCGATTTTGGAAGGGCACACAAAGGTGCAGAGACCGCATTCCACGCAATCCAGAAGGCCACAGGCCAGGGCTTCTTCCATTTCATCCACGTAAAGGCTTTTAAATACATACTGGGGCATGATGGTCACCGGGCAGACGTCCGCGCAGTATCCGCAATTGACACAGGGCCGTTTTTCCCCGTGCATGTCCGCGTTCACCGGCAAAGGCAAAGTTCCCAGGGCCGACAGGACCGTGCGGGACCGGCTCAGTTTTTTAAACCCCGGCCGGACAAAGCCGAAGAGCTCGCTCGAATGGGCCTCTTCGATAATCGCAAGAGAGGCGTGACCGGCGGCAAGGTATTGATCCGGACCGGCGGTGTATCCAAAAAAAAAGCCGCCCACCACCCACCGGCTGTGATCATAGGGGAGTGGATGATTCAGCAGATCCTTTAGCCGGACCCCGAGGCGGGTTTTGACGTGACACCCATGATCCGGAATCCCGTCAGAAACCGTGACGATCTTTTCCACAGGATAGAGCCCGGTTTTCAGAAACTGGCCCAGAAGCGCAGCGTCCTGCCCATCCATGTACCAGTCGTGGTTTTCTGATGGGGATTTTTTGGTGTGATACAGCACCACTCCGGGGTCTGATGCCGGATATTTTCCGGTTACCCGATGGGTGATGCCGGGATATGGAGGAACAGAGATAGAAGACCCGTCATCAAACCAGCAGATGTTCACCCGGTCTGCAAGCCGGGACAAGGCTTTTAAGCCCAGTTCAAAAAAATCGGCCCGGTCTTTTAAATATATTTGGGGCGACGGCTGAAAGGGGTCCGCGGACCCCAGGGTGACCCAGATGGCGGCGGGAGAGGATTCGGGCCTGGCGATTTCCCGGAACGGGAGCTGCCGGATCAGAGGCCACAAGCCACCGGACATGAAGTGGGCGATCAGAGCGTCGCGGGAAATACTTTCAATATCTGATTGAGTAAAGGAAGAGAAAGATTCCCGAGCCTCCGTACTGTCTAATTTGATGACAATGGCTTCTATGATCCGTCGAGAGCCGTAGATGATGTCATCGATGGTTCCGCCGCCCGGAGACAGAAATTTGAGTTCCGGCCGATTCTTATCATAAAACAGCAGGGAGCCGGTTTTGACCAAATCCCCTTTTTCGATGGAAAGCCGGGGTTTGACAAAAGGATGTTTCCAGGGAACCGATGCCACATGGGTGACCGGCGGACGGGTTTCCAGGCGCAGGGAAGGTTCTCCCGCGATTTTAAACCGCCACCCGTTTTTGATTTTAACTATTTTCATAACCTGGAACGCCGCGTGAAAGAAATTTTCGGATGGGGTGATATATCATCTTTCGAATGTTTTTTCAACCGGAGGAAACTACTATTCGACTCGCGTTTCAAATTTCCGGGTGCATTCGCTGGTGCATTCGCTGGTGCAGCCGCAGGGCCCGCTGACAGAACGCTTCAAGTTTGGCGTGAATGAGTTGCGGATAAGGCGAGCCATCAGTTTCAATGGCCAGAAACGGCAAGTCTTCCATATTCTCCAGAATTTTTTCAAGTTTGCGGGTGTCGGCGGGGTGTCCGTTACCAGTGGCGCGGAGTTTGACATCCCGGGTCATGGTGTCATTTAAAATGGCCTCCGCCAGGCGGTTGGGCATGCACCCGAATGGCCCTAAAGCAATGACGCCGCAGACATCCGTTGCCACTTCGGAA
>PCSG01000106.1:0-1974 GCA_002772195.1 Desulfobacterales bacterium CG23_combo_of_CG06-09_8_20_14_all_51_8
CTGGCCGTTTTCCTTAATAAGCGGCGTTTTCAGGCGGGACTCGTCTCCAATAAATTCATACCCGAACCGGCCTTTGACGCACAGGCTCCCTTGATTGACGCCGTCATCCGTTTTTGTATGCACGCCGATGACCCGATTTTCAAGCACGCTGAGTTCGAGCTGGCACCCGCACCCGCAATAGCCGCAAGTGGTTTTGGTCCGTTTTTCCAGCCAGGGCCGGCCCTTGTGGCGGCCTAAGTTTTCAGTCAACGCCCCGGTGGGACAAACAGACAGGCATTCCCCGCAGGATTTGCACTTGTCGGGAGCCACTGGCACCAGCCGGGCGTCATCCCCTTCCCCGATGATATCAATGGCGCCGATGCCTTTTATGGAATTACATGCAGTGACGCATCGCCGGCACATAATACACCGCTCCGGCCAGTAGCGGATAAGCGAAGTGGCATAGGCGTTATCGCGTTTCTGCGCTCTGGGCTCAAACGGCACATCGGTGATGCCGAACCGGTATACAATATTTTGAAGATCGCATTCTCCGGCCCGGTCACAAATGGGACAATCCAGGGCATGATGATGCAGGATTTTTTTTAAGTTGATGATCCGCTGGGCATGAAGGGCGTCTGACGTTGTAGTGACGTCGAGTCCTTCCTCAACCAGTGTGTTGCAGGATGTCACCGGTTCAGGGCGGCCCTGGATCTCAACAATGCACATATTGCATGAGCCGATGGGCGGGAGCCGTTTATGAAAACACAGCGTCGGGATATCGATACCCACAGTCTGCGCCGCTTCCAAAATGGTCTTTCCTTCCGGAACCAGCATTTCCTTTCCGTCTATTCTCACGTTGACCATATTTACATCATCCTCGCATAACTAATAAATATTCATTTGAGATCCGCGCTATCGGTCGATTTCTCCAAGCACCACATCCAGGCTGCCGATGATGGCGATCGCATCCGCCACCATGTGGCCGACCAGCAGCCGGGGAAGTGCGCTGGCCAGATAAAAACAGGAGGACCGGATTTTCAGCCGGTACGGATGTTCAGTGCCATCACCCACCAGATAAAACCCTAGCTCTCCTTTAGCCCCTTCAACGGCCGCATAAACCTCGCCCTTGGGAGCGGTCGGCCCTTTGGTGTGCATCATAAACCTGCGGATAAGCGCACTGATATCATTTTGGGCATCTGTTGTGGCGGGATTTGTAATCCATGGGCTGTCAGCATGCACCGGCCCTTCGGGAAGATTTTCAATCGCCTGGGAAATAATGTTGATGGACTGTTTAAACTCTTCCATCCGGACCAGATACCGGTCATACACATCGCCGTTTTCCCCCACCGGGATTTGAAAATCAAAATCATCATAGCTGGAATAAGGAAACGCTTTTCTGATATCATAGGCGACACCAGACCCCCTGAGGCTCGGGCCGGTCAACCCATAGTTGACCGCTTCTTCGGCGGAAATTTTTCCGATATTCATGGTCCGGGTGGTCCATATTTTGTTTTCCGTCAGAAGTGTATGATAGCCTTCCAAAGCTTTGGGAAACCATTTAACGAAATCACGGACTTTTTTAATAAAGTCGGGGGTCGTATCCTGAGCCACTCCCCCGATGCGGAAAAAAGTCGGCGTCAGCCGGTAACCGGCGATCTCTTCATTGATGTCCATGATCATTTCGCGGTCCCGGAACGTATAGAAGATAACGGTCATGGCGCCGATATCCAAGGCATGGGTGCCGAGCCATAGATGGTGACCCATGATCCGGGCGAACTCGGCCATGATGACCCTGAGATACTGGGCCCGTTTCGGCACTTCAAGCCCCATCAGTTTTTCGGCGGCCAGGCAGTATCCGATATTGTTGGCCGAAGCAGCCGCATAATCAAGGCGGTCTGTCAGCGGTATCACCTGTTGAAACAGCTTGCTTTCAGCGATTTTTTCAATACCGCGATGCAAATATCCGATATAGGGCGTCGCCTTGACGATGGTTTC
>PCSG01000106.1:2052-2715 GCA_002772195.1 Desulfobacterales bacterium CG23_combo_of_CG06-09_8_20_14_all_51_8
GCTTTCAGTCATGATTCGCAATGCCTGACTATATGGTTTTTAACAATAATCTTGAATCGTTGTCGGGTCAAAAGGCTTATCAAAATCCTTGCCTTCGAGCGGGAAATCCTTTCTTAACGGATGCCCTTCAAAATTTTCCCACATCAGAATGCGCTGCAGATTCGGATGATTTGAAAAAGGAATCCCCATGAGATCAAACACTTCCCTTTCCGCCCAATCAGCGGAATGCCAGATGCTGCTCACACTGGGGACATCCTGCCCCTCGTCGATTTCCATCCGGACAATGAGGCGGGTAAAATTTTTTGTGGACAACAAAAGATAGACAAGATCAAAACGGGGCGTTCTCGGCATCCGGTCAATGCCTAAAATATCGGTCAACATGTCAAAAGGGAACGGCTTGTGTTCGTGAAGGAGCGTCATCACTTCAAAAAATGCATCCGCGGCAAGGGTGATTTCACAAATACCCTGCGTTTCACACTGTTTTATAATTGAATCGGGGTGGATTTTGCCGATTGCGTCAATAACCGTTTTAACCGCCATCCTTTTTTCCTTTTCCATGATTAAAACAATCCGGTTTTAAAATCCGGCCGCTGGTTTAATTTTTCGGTTCTTATTTTTTCCTGAATTTTCATCAAACCGGCCAAAACCGCTTCGGGCCGGGGA
>PCSG01000106.1:2769-3134 GCA_002772195.1 Desulfobacterales bacterium CG23_combo_of_CG06-09_8_20_14_all_51_8
GCCCATCGAGCCGGAGCCCGAGCCGCTTTGTGCCACCTGCGGCCGGATTCCTTGCGGCTGTGCAAAGGATTCGCCGCCGGCTTGTCTGGAGTGCGGCAGCTTTCCCTGTGTCTGCCTGAAGGAGCCGCCGGGACCATGTTTCAGTTGCGGGCAACGTCCCTGTGTCTGTAAAAAGCGGGTCAAAATCAAGCTGGCCGACGGCAAGGAGCGCACCATCCAGCACTTGACCGCCACCAGCTTCTGGCACCCCGACGGCACCCCGATGTCGGCGGTCCAGTTCATGGAGCTGTTGTTCGGCAAGCTGCCGGAGTTTTTCAAGGACGAGGACGAGTTGCGGGCCATCTGGAGCGCCCCGGACACCCGTA
>PCSG01000100.1:0-11746 GCA_002772195.1 Desulfobacterales bacterium CG23_combo_of_CG06-09_8_20_14_all_51_8
AATCCTGCTGGTTCAGGCGATACTTCCCTCGGGGTCCACTCTGGAGCAGACGGAAAAGGTCATGAACAGAGTGAGAGATCATTTTTTGCAAAATGAGAAAGAAGGGGTGGATTCTCTCATAACGGTCGCGGGCATCAGTTTCGGCGGCCAGGGACAGAATATGGCCCTGGGTTTTGCCAAGCTGAAGGACTGGGAGTTGCGACAGCGGCCCGATCTGAAGGTCAAGGCCATCGCAGGCCGTGCCATGAGGGCTTTTTCCCAGATAAAAGAGGGCATGGTATTCGCTTTCCCGCCGCCGCCGGTCACCGAATTGGGGATGGCCACCGGGTTTGATTTTCAGTTGCTGGATCGCGGTGGTCTGGGCCATGAAAAACTCATGGCGGCCCGTAACCAGCTTCTCGGCATGACCCTGCAGGACCCGCGTCTGATCCGGGTCCGGCCCAACGGCATGGAAGATGTGTCGGAATACCACATTGACGTGGATTGGGACAAGGCCGGCGCTCTGGGGGTTCCCATCAGTTCCATTAACAGCTCCATCGCGGCGGCTTTCGGCAGCGCCTATATCAACGATTTTATCCAGGCCGGCCGGGTCAAAAAGGTTTTCGCTCAGGTGGATGCCCCTTTTCGGATGCTGCCCCAGGATCTGGAAAAACTGTATGTGAGAAACTCCGTGGGCAAGATGGTGCCTTTCTCTTCCTTCGCCACAGGCCGCTGGGCAATGGGCTCTCCCAAATTGGAACGCTACAACGCCTTTTCGTCCATCAATATCTGGGGCGAGCCGGCGCCGGGTCGCAGCACCGGCGAGGCCATGGCCGCCATGGAGGAACTTGCCGCCAAATTGCCCCAGGGATTCGGCTTTGACTGGAACGGGCTGTCCTACCAGGAGCGGATGGCGACCGCGCAAGGGCCGATTCTTTATGCCTTTTCCATTTTCGTGATTTTTCTTTGCGTGGCGGCTCTGTATGAAAGCTGGACCATCCCGTTTGTCAATCTGCTGATACTGCCGCTCGGGGTTTTTGGCGCTATCGTGGCCACTTCACAGCGGGGAATGCCCAACGATGTGTATTTCCAGATCGATTTTCTGACCACCCTTGGCCTTTCCACCAAAAACGCCATTCTGATCATTCAGTTTATCAAGGAACGGCTGGGACATGGCGCCAGCCTTATTGATGCAACCCTTGGCGCCGTCAAGACGCGGTTTAGGCCCGTCATCATGACCTCGCTGGCGTTTTTCTTCGGCGTTCTGCCCCTGGCCATCGCCAACGGCGCGGGCGCGGGCGCCATGACCGCCATCGGCACGGCTGTTTGCGGCGGCATGCTTTCGGCCACATTTATCGATCTTATTTTTATTCCGCTGTTCTTTGTGCTGGTGTCCAAAATATTTAAAAGAAAGCGGGGGCAATCTCCTGAACACCCCATTGAATCCGCCGGCCTCCAGGAGGTGCGCTAACATGAGAAAACAAATCATACTTATCCTGGTCGTGTTGGTTTTTACGGCGGGCTGTACCATGGCCCCCAAATACACGCAGCCCGAGGCCCCGATTCCGGGGGAGTGGCCTCAAGGCGAGGCCTACAAAATCCCGCAGGCCGGCCCTGAAGCGCCGGCTGTCTCGGGACTGAGCTGGAAGGCGTTTTTCATTGACCCGAAGCTTCAACAGATTATCCAAACGGCGTTAGATAACAACCGGGATATGCGGATTGCCGCCTTGAATGTGGAAAGGGCGCGCGCTCTTTACGGCATTCAGCGGGCCGAGCTGTTCCCGGCGGTCAATGGGGTGGGGGAAGGCGTTAAACAACGCCTCGCTTCTGATCTTGTAAGCCCCGGGAATTCGAGGACAATCGAACAATACAGCGTGGGCTTAGGCATCGCCGCCTGGGAGATGGATTTTTTCGGCCGGATCCGCAGCCTGAAAGACCAGGCACTGGAAGAATATCTGGCCACGGATGAGGCCCGCAGCAGCGCCCAGATCGCGCTGGTGTCCGAGGTCGCCAGGGTTTATCTGGCCCTTGCCGCGGACCGGGAAAATCTCAAACTGGCCCGGTCCACACTGACTTCCCAGCAGGCCGCCTATGATTTAATCAAACGTCAATATGAAGTCGGTGTCGCCTCTGAACTGGACTTGCGCCAGGCGCAAATCCCGGTGGATGCGGCCCGGGGAGATGTCGCCCGGTTCACGCAAACCACGGCCCAGGACCAGAACGCATTAACCCTTCTGGCAGGCTCCCCGGTGCCAAAGGATCTTTTGCCGTCGGATCTGGCAAGGTGTAATCCGTCAAAAGAAATTTTTGCAGGCCTGTCCTCCGAGGCGCTTTTGAACCGGCCGGACATTATGGCCGCGGAACATCGGCTGCGGGGCGCGTATGCCTTTATCGGGGCGGCCCGGGCTTCCTTTTTCCCGCGCATTTCGCTGACCACCTCCATTGGAACGGCCAGTGACGAGTTGTCCGGTCTTTTCGGTTCCGGCTCCGGCACGTGGAGCTTCGTTCCTCAGATCACCGTGCCGATTTTCGATGCCCGAACCTGGGCCGCATACAGGGTCAGCAAGGCGCAACAGGAAATCGCCCTGGCCCAGTATGAAAAAACGATTCAGACCGCCTTCAGGGAAGTGGCCGATTCTCTTGCCGTGCAGGGCACGGTAGACCGGCAGGTGGCTGCCCAGATGTCTCTGACAAAAGCGGTTGCAGATACTTATCGCCTTTCAAATCAGCGTTATACGAAGGGCATTGACAGTTACCTGGGCGCCCTGGATGCGCAGCGATCACTTTATGCCGCGCAGCAGGGACTGATTTCTCTCCGCCTGGCCAAACTCGCCAACCAGGTGCGGCTTTATGCGGTATTGGGCGGCGGCGGCGAATAGATGATGGGAGGAAATATGATGATAGAGAAAAAATTACTGGTCCTGGTGGATGGTTCTGAACGGGCCATACAGACGGTGAACTATGTAAAAGCGTTTATGCCGGTCGATAAAAATACGCGGATTGTGTTGTTTCATGTGTTCAGCGGCCTGCCGGAAGCATATCGGGACTTGGAGACGCATCCCAACTGTGCTATCGCATTGGAAAAATTGAAAAATCAGGAAACAGAGCAGCAAAAAAAAATTATGGCGTATCTGGAACAGGCCAAAAAAATTCTGATCACCGGCGGGTTTCCGGAGGAGTCCGTTGAAATCAAATTTCATCCCTTAACAAAAGGGGTCGCCCGGGACATCATCGACGAAGCGAGAAACGGTTACAGTGCGGTTGTCTTGAGAAGGCGGGGAATGGGCGCGTTAAAGAGGATCATACTGGGCAGTGTCGCCGTTAAATTATTGCAATCCTTAAATTTCATCCCGCTTATATTCGTGGGGCCGGCCCCTCCGGTTAAAAAAATATTGCTGGCTGTGGATGGTTCGCCTTCTTCGATGAAAGCGATTGAATTTACCGCCGGATTTTTAGGCGGCCATGACTATGAGGCCTGCATTTTTCATGCAATTCCAGGCCTGGGGGCTATCCATTTTGACCTGACGGAAGTTCATCAACTGGGATGTTCCGAAGCAGAAACGCCGGATACCTGCATTGAGGCATTTAAATTAAAAGTCGTGCAACGGTTTCAGGATATAAAAAAGGGTCTCATCGCATCCGGGTTTGATGCGGGGAAAATATCTGAAAAAATAATTACCGGTGTGATCAGCCGGTCCGAAGCCATTGTCAAGGAAGCGGAAGCCGGTGGTTATGGCACTATCGTGGTCGGGCGAAGGGGCCTTTCAAAAGTGGAGGCGTTTTTTATGGGCCGGGTTGGTCATAAGGTTGTGTATGGGGGGAACCAATTTACGGTCTGGGTTGTCTGATGATAAACGTCAGGCTATCATCCGGCAAACCATTCGGGCAAACGATATCCAATAAATGAATCAAGCATCTTGATCTTGACCTTGTTTTTTCATATAGTGCTTTCGTCGCTATTCTGGAAAGGAGAGCTGCTGTGTGGAAAAAAATAATTGGTACGGCGCGGGGTGTGTCGGCCTTATTCTTGATTCTGTTAAACACCCTGCTGTGGATGATTCCCCTCTATATCGCCGGGATTTTTAAATTTCTTCTCCCCATGTCCTGGTTCCGGAAAATTTTCAATAAAATCATTACATTTACCTGCAACTCCGGGAGTAGTTGGAACAACTTCATTATCGATATGACCCAGAATATCCGCTGGGATGTCCTGGGCCATGAGAATCTGCGGAAAAAAGACTCCTATCTGGTGCTTTCCAATCACCAGACCTGGGTGGACATCCTGGTTCTGGAAAAGATTTTCATCAACCGGATCCCATTCCTGAAATTTTTCATCAAGCAGGAGCTGCGCTGGATTCCGGTCCTGGGGTTTTCCTGTTGGGCCCTGGATTATCCGTTCATGAAACGCTATTCCCGGGAATTCTTAGAAAAAAATCCCCACCTCCGGGGAAGAGACCTGGAAATCACGCGCAAGGCCTGTGAAAAATTCCGGGACATGCCGGTGTCCGTGATGAATTTTGTGGAAGGGACCCGGTTCCGGCCTGAAAAACATGAAAAACAGCAATCTCCGTTTACCCATCTCCTGCGTCCCAAGGCCGGAGGCACGGCCCTGGTGCTGGACGCCCTGGGAGACAAGCTCCAGACGATTCTGGATGTGACCATCTATTATCCGGGCGGCCCCAAAGGTGTCTGGGCGTTTTTTTGCGGAGAAGTCGCGGAAGTTGTTGTCAGAATCGAAAAACTGGCGGTCACGTCCGAGGTTCTCGGAGACTATTTTCAGGATGCCGAATTTAAACACCGGTTTCAGCGCTGGATAAACGGTCTCTGGGAAAAAAAGGACGCCCGCCTGAAAGCGCTCGCCCAAACCCGGGACCGGGCTGAAATGGCCAACTGAGCGCTTCTTTATTTTTTGACGGCGGCCGCAAATAAGATAAATAGCAGGGCCGACACCGCAGCCGTGGCGGAGCCGAAATAAAAGGTCGCGGCCGGCGACACCCGGTCCCAGAGCCACCCGCCGAAAAGACTTGCGGGCAGCATGGCCATGCCCACCACCGCATTATAAACCCCGAAAGCGGTGGCCTTGAAATCCGCCGGGATGAGAGTGGTGAGAAAAGCCTTTTGAATGCCTTCCGTCAGCCCCATGAAAAGGCCGTACAGACAAAATAAAATCCAGACGCCCGTCGCGCTTGAAACAGCGGCGAATCCGAAATACAGGATGGAAAACAATACAAACCCCAGGAAAATGACCCGCTTTTTGCCGAATCGGTCCGCCGCCATGCCGGACGGAATCGCGGACAAGGAATAGACCAGATTAAATACCAGATAGACAATCGGTATCATTGCCGTGGATACGCCGACCTGCTGGGCGCGCAGGATCAGAAAGACATCGCTGGAATTGCCGATGGCGAAAATTCCGGCAATGCCGACGAAACAGTTGAACCGCCAGTCAAAATGGCGAAAGGTCAGCTTCGGTCTGTCCGCAGGGGCGATGGCGGGTTTCTTTTTTTCCGTGATAAAAATAATGATGAGCGCGACGCTGATAACGCCCGGTATCATGGAAAGCCAGAACACCTTGCGGTAATCGTTTGCCAAAGCGCTGAGTAGCAAAAACGCCAGGGCCGGGCCGACGACCGCGCCCATGGTGTCCAGTGCCCGGTGAAACCCGAAGGCCCTGCCGAGCCATGCGCTGTGACTTGACTCCGCTATAATGGCGTCCCTCGGGGCCGTCCGGATGCCTTTCCCGAACCGGTCAATCAACCGGGACCCCATCACCTGATGCCATCCCGAGGCCATGGCGATCAATGGCCGGCTGAGGGTTGAGATGCCGTAGCCGGCTGCCATCAGCCACTTGCGATTGCCGATGCGGTCCGACGTCCAGCCGGAAAAAACCTTGATCAAACTGGCAGTCGATTCCGCAAGACCTTCGATCAGCCCGATAACGGACTTGTTCACCCCGAGCACATTGGCCAGAAAAAGCGGGACCAGGGGATAGATCATCTCGGAGCTGACATCCATAAAGAAGCTGACGAGACCTGCCACCGTCACATTTCTACCGAATCCGAAAAATTTATTTTTACGCTTCATTTCATTATGCCTTTCCACTTTCTTTGTGGCACGAAAAACCGGATTAATCAAAAAATTGATGCGCCCGTAAAAAGTCCCGAATCACGTCATGCCCGCGAAGGCGGGCATCCAGAATCACTCGTTATCATTAGATTCCCGCCTTCGCGGGAATGACGAAAAGTGACGGTTTTCGACTTTTTACGGGTCTGTCAAAAATAGTCATTCCGTCTCTCTTGCGGTTGTCCCTCATTACCAAATGATAATGTTCCCATCATATCCATGTCATTTCCAGATGATAGGATTTTTCCAAAAATCGAACCACCCGTGCGCATCCGAGTATCCGGAGGATTCCTGTCATGAAAAAAGTTTTAATTGTTTGGTGTTATATTATTGTTTTTTGCGGGGCGGTCGTTTGACCGGCATGTCGGTGACTCATTGAACGCAGACCCTGAAATGTGCGATACGTTCTGGCGCATTTTGTCTGACAATATGGATGCTCATAAAAATAAGTAACTTATTGAATTGATATTTTGAAATGGGTGTTTTACGATGGGGCTGCATATTCCGGTATTTTTTAGAACCGGGACGCGGCCTTTTGTTTGTGAGGGTGTTATTTCAAAAAGGAAAATCGTTTGATGCGATTATTGCTGGTGGAAGATGATTTAAAAATCGCCCAGTTCGTTTCCCAGGGCCTGCGGGAAGCCGGGTTTGCTGTGGATCATGCGCCAAACGGCGAGGACGGGCTGCATATGGCCTTAACCGAGCCCTATGATGTGGCCGTGATGGATATCATGCTGCCGCGAATTGACGGTCTGACTTTGATCGAGGAAATCCGCAAACACAATATCCATACTCCCGTGTTGATATTGAGCGCCAAGCGAACCGTGGACGACCGAGTCAAAGGCCTTCAAACCGGAGGAGACGATTATTTAACCAAGCCCTTTGCGTTTTCCGAACTTCTGGCCCGGGTCCAGGCCCTGATCCGCCGGGCGAATGGTGTTGTCAATCCCTCAAAATTACAGGTCGGAGATTTGACTCTGGATCTGCAAACCCGGCGGGTCGAGCGGTCCGGAAAAAAGATTGAGATTCAGCCCCTGGAATTTTCCCTGCTGGAGTATCTGATGCGAAACGCCAGCCAGGTGGTGTCTAAAACCATGATCATGGAGCATGTCTGGGATTATAACTTTAACCCCCAGACCAATGTGGTGGAGGCCCGGATGTGCCGTTTGCGGGACAAGGTGGACCGGGATTTTGAACCCAAACTGATTCATACCATCCGGGGCGTGGGATATGTTCTTAAAGCGGATGAATGACGTCACCGGCACCCTCGCCTTCAGGCTGACCGCTTGGTACGCCGTGATTTTCACCGTATGCTCCCTCATTGCGCTCTCCGTTTTTTATTATAAAATTTCTGTGATTACGCTGAAGGCCTCGGACCAGGAGCTGCTTGAGGAAGTTGACGAGTTTGCGGTCATCGTTAAGGAGGGCGGCGCCGATCATGTAAAAAAATACATGACGGCGGAAGTCGAGTCCGATGAAGAGGATGTTTTTTTCCGTTTGGTGTCGCCGGACGGACGGATATTGGAAATGAAGGGCAAGCCTTTCTGGAATCAGATAAAGCCTCCGAGCCATATTTTTGAAACCCTGCAAAAGACGGGAAAGCCTGTTTTGGAAACCCTGACGCTGCAGGGCTACAAGTATCCGGTGCGAACCGTCTGCGGCATGATCAGTCCGGAACTGATGTTGCAGGTAGGGATATCTCTTGCGGAAAATGAGAAATATCTCCATGTTTTTAGGCGGTTATTGCTGAATTTGATTTTTCCCCTGTTTTTTATTTCAACGGTCATCGGCTGGTTCCTGGCCCGGCATGCCTTGAAGGGGGTGGAGGAAGTGACGCTCACGGCCATGGATATCACCAAAGGCGCATACGATAAACGGGTTCAGGTGAAAAAGCGGCTGCTTGAAGTCAGCCGCCTGGCGGAAACATTCAACACCATGCTGGACAAGATCCAGGCATTGCTGAAAAACATGCGGGAAATAACGGATAATATCGCCCATGACTTGAGAAGCCCGCTGGCAAGAATAAGAGGCATCGCCGAGGTGATCCTTGTCGGCAAATCATCGATCTCCGATTATGAAGAGATGGCGGCCAGCACCATAGAAGAGTGCGATAATTTGATCGATATGATCAATATCATGCTGGATATCATGGAAACTGAAGCTGGCGTGGGACGGTTTGAAAAAGAACCCGTGGATTTAAAAAAGCTGCTCATTGACGCCTGTGATTTGTTTCGGCCGGTGGCGGATGAGAAGAACATTACCCTGCTGATGCGCCTTGCGGATGAAATGGTGATCCAGGGCGATAAAAGCAGGCTCCAGCGCATGGTCACCAACCTGCTGGAAAACGCCATCAAGTATACGGGCCCAGGCGGGAAAGTGACGATTTCAGCATATAAAGACAACAGGCAGGTCCATATCGTATTTGAGGATACGGGCATCGGGATTCCGGCGGCGGAAATTCCCCAAATTTTTGAAAGATTCTATCGCTGTGACCGGAGCCGGGCGGAATCCGGCGTCGGTCTGGGCTTAAGCCTTGCCAAAGCCATCGCCAAATCCTTTGGCGGGGATATTTCCGTTGAAAGCGTTCCCGGTCAGGGCAGCACCTTTCATGTGACGTTATTCCGGGGAAAATCCCCTGCGGACACGGTTGAGCCTATCGGTCATAATTGACGATATCCAGATTCTTGTCATAGACTTCCGTTTCAATTTCCATTAATCCCAGGATCGTGTGAAAAAGATAGTCCTGAGAAAATGCATTGCCGGATTTTGTCTGCAAAGTGTTTTTGTCAATTTTGAACCCATCGCCGAACCACATGACCGCCGCGATATGTTTTTGTTCATCCGGGGCCATGACATAGGGCAGCCCGTGCAGATACAATCCCTTTTCTCCCAATGATTCGCCATGATCGCTGACGTAAATCATGGCGGTTTCAAACCGCCCTGTGTTCTGTTTCAGCAACTCGATTGTTTTTGATAAAAAATAATCCGTATACAGGATGCAATTGTCATAGGCATTGCCGATTTCCTCACTGGTGCATTGTTCCACCTGGTTGGTCTCGCAGACCGGCGTGAATTTCTCAAATGATTTGGGATATCGTTTATAATAAGCCGGCCCGTGATTGCCCAACTGGTGGAGAATAATGAAAATATCCCCGGTTTCCTGACGATCGATATATTCCTGCAACCCGGCCAGCATTCCTTCGTCCCTGCATTCCCCGTCATCACACAATGGATTTTTATCCGGATGCCGGAAATCTTCATAGGGCACCCGATCTGCCACTCCTTTGGAACTCGAATTGTTGTCCCGCCATAATACGTGAACACCCGCGTGCGTCAGCACATCGAGCAGGTTTTCCGTGGCGTTCCCTTTTTCCCTGGTGAAGTCCTCCCGGCCGAAAACGGAAAACATGCAGGGAACTGAAATCACCGTCGTCGTACCGCAGGAAACCATATTGGAAAAATTGATGATGTCCTCCTGCTGTATGAGGGGCGTGGTTTCCCGGAAATAGCCGTTCAAGGACAGCCGGTCCGCCCGGACTGCTTCCCCCACGACCAGGATGATGAGTTGTCTGCCGGTATCGGTTGCGGAATTTCTGGCATCCATCCCGATGGGCGTTATTTGGTTCGTGTCGCTCTCAACCGTTCCCCGGATATATTTGCCCGTGGCATGGACCCATGCGATCGGGTTTGTATAATGCCTCAGCACCCGGTGTTCTCTGAAAAAAGAGGTGTAAAACCGGCTGAAACTGAAAAGCAGACAGGCGATGATTATTAAAGAAAGGATGATGCGCAATGCCTTTTTTATCAGTTCGGTTGTTAGAGATTCCCAGACGACCGGGGTTTTGTAAACGAACAAGGATGGCGCGAGCCCCAGGAACACAACGTAGGCGAGCAGTTTGAAACTGAACAAATCCTTGATTTCATTAGGGTCCGTTGCCGCGATGTTCTGAAGCATGGTGGCGTCGATGATGACATTGTAGCTGTCCATGAAGTAGGCTGTCAGGGATGAAACGGTCAACAGAACGATTAAAACCGGTTTGAGGGTATATTTAAAACAGAGCAGCGTGAGGGCAATAACCATCAAACAGGCGAAGACCACAGCCATGGAGCATAAAAACGGGATATTGTCCCAAATAAGGGGATAACTGTCCGTTGTGTTTTTAAAAAACCTGAAATTAAAAAACAGGGTCAGAAAAACCGATGTAAACATAATCAGCTGGGCGGAAGTGATATTTTTTATGCGTTTCAAAATATACCTTTTTTAGAATCTATGGGGGAAATTCGGTAATTAAAGATCCCCGTATCGTCATTTATTTTAATCAAGATCGGCTTATTTTAACAACGATATCGGTTTATTGCAACCGGATAAAGCAAACATTACCAATTCGTAATTTTCCGATCATTTTCCCGTAATTATAAACTGATAGATTCACTCCGTAAATTGATCAGTTTTTCCGGTTTTGGTTGAACTTTATGAACAGGTCTTGTTGCAAGGGGATTGCATGAAATTTCTCTTAAAGCGCAGGCTGGGGTTTTTTTACCCCTTTTTTTTATACATCATTATTTCATTGACCGTATTGTTTGTCAGCCGCCTGGGTCTCAGTCTCTGGCAGGCTGACAGAGTCGCTGCGGTCAATGGATGGTTTCCCGTCATCTTTCAAGGGGTCCGTATCGACATCGCCACCATTATTATGCAGGTGGGGATTTTCGCCTTGTTTTCAACTTTTTTATCCGGAGATTATGGTCTCGGCCGTGCTTGGAGTCGAATCGTTCAGACGTGGCTTTCCTTTTCCCTGACCTTGCTCATTTTTATGGAAATCGTGACCCCGCCGTTTATCACGGAATACGGATTTCGGCCGAATCGTTTGTTTGTGGAGTTTATCGGGTATCCCCGGGAAGTTTCTTCCATGCTTTTCCAGGGACATCTGCCTGCCGTGATTGTCAGTTTGGCAGGGATCATCGTGCCCTTTTGCATCGGATGGCATGTGTTTGGTAAGGCGATTCAGTCGGTTGTTTCTCCCAAATGGTACTGGCGGCCGGTATTCGCTGTATTCCTTATTGCTTTCGGAGTGATGGGCGTGCGTTCCACGTTCGGCCATCGCCCGATGAACCCGGCGATGGTGGCATTTGCCGATGACGCAATGGTAAATTCGCTTGTCTTGAATTCCACATATTCCGTCGGCTTTGCCATTAATGAGATGAAGAGCGAGGCGGACGCGTCAAAAATTTATGGATATATGTCCCGGGATGAAATTATTCGTATCATCCGCCAGGATAGTACACTGCCGAATTCTACATTTTTAGATGATGCGCTGCCGACACTGCATCAGCAGACCGCAACCTTTCGGGGCAAACCCAAAAATCTGGTGATTATTCTCGAGGAAAGCTTGGGCTCCCGGTATGTGGGCTGTCTGGGGGGATTGCCGCTGACGCCGAATCTGGACTCGCTGGCGGGAAGAGGGTGGATGTTTGACCGGTTATATGCCACCGGCACTCGATCGGTCCGAGGGATCGAGGCCATCATCTCCGGGTTTACGCCGACCCCGGCGCTCTCGGTGGTAAAACTCGGAAAATCCCAGCATGATTTTTTTACCCTGGCGGATCTCTTGCAACGCCGGGGCTACCACAATCAGTTTATCTACGG
>PCSG01000100.1:11762-15848 GCA_002772195.1 Desulfobacterales bacterium CG23_combo_of_CG06-09_8_20_14_all_51_8
TTTTGATAATATGAAAAGTTTTTTTCTGGGCAACGGATTCAACCAGATCATTGATCAAAATGATTATAAAAATCCAGTCTTTAAGGGATCATGGGGGGTGTCCGACGAAGACCTGCTTGACCGGGCGCACCAGGAGTTCATGCGACTTCATGATGCGGGTCAGCCGTTTTTCAGCCTGGTGTTTTCTACGACTAACCATGATCCGTTTGAATTTCCGGATGACCGGATTGAACTCTATGAACAGCCGAAACAGACCCGCAATAATGCGGCGAAATATGCCGATTATGCCATCGGCCGGTTCTTTGAAAAGGCCGGGAAATCTCCTTACTGGAATGACACGGTCTTTCTGGTGGTGG
Source organism: Desulfobacterales bacterium CG23_combo_of_CG06-09_8_20_14_all_51_8 (assembly GCA_002772195.1). Taxonomy (GTDB): domain Bacteria; phylum Desulfobacterota; class Desulfobacteria; order Desulfobacterales; family Desulfosalsimonadaceae; genus SURF-3. Next base: position 12,119 of record PCSG01000100.1, read on the forward strand.
CGGATCACGACTCCCGGGTGGAGGGCGCCAGCCTGGTGCCTATCGGTCATTTTCGCATCCCGGGATTGATCATAGGGGGAGGGATTGCCCCGAAACGGGACATGCGGATTGTGAGCCAGATTGATCTGCCGCCGACTCTTCTTTCCCTGATGGGCGTGGATAACGTAAACCCCATGCCGGGCCGGGACATGAGCGCTCAGCCGGAGCAGTCTACCGGCCGGGCATTGATGCAGTATGGCATGAACCTGGCGTATATGGAAGGCGATGACGTGGTCGTCCTTCAGCCCCAGAAGCCTGCCCAGGGATTTACCTATGACGTCAAAAGCCAAAAACTCACCAAAGGATTGTTAAAGCCGGGCCTGTCTGAAAAAGCATTGGCGGCCGCCCTTTGGGGCAGTCTTGCCTATCAGAACCAGCTTTACCGTCTGCCGGCGGAATAAAAATCTCAAGCCCGGATACCCTGCCGGATTTGTCTATCAATCTATATCCAACTATATCCAATATCCATAATTTCAATTTGGATCGCTTTGAATTAAGGAGTTTTTTAGACGGCACTATTCCATGGTAATGTTTTTTGTGATATTATGCCGAGATAAAATATAATTGTGGTGAATTTAAGGACCTGTTTCTTATGATAGAATTTTCTTTTGTTATCCCTGTTTACAATGAAGCGGACAATCTGATTGCCTTGAATAACGAACTCAGGGCGGTGATTTCCCGGCTGGAAGAACCGTGCGAGGTCATCTGGGTGGATGACGGCGGCGTGGACGGCGGTCTTTCCATCATCAAAACGTTTGCCGAAAGCGATCCGAACTGCCGCTATCTCGCTTTTGAGAAAAACTGCGGCCAGTCCGCGGCCCTGGCCGCCGGGTTTTGCGCGGCAAAAGGGCGGTATGTGATTACGCTGGACAGTGATTTGCAGAACAACCCCATGGATATTCTGGAGATGATCCCGTATCTCGCCGAATACGACATGGTGATGGGATGGCGGAACGACCGGCATGACACCTGGTGGAAGAAGTTCTCCTCCTGGTTTGCCAACAGCGTCCGAAACTGGCTGTCCCGGGAAACCATTCATGACACCGGCTGTTCCCTGAAAATCATGAAAACCAAATATTTGAAAAATATCCGGATGTATAAAGGGATGCACCGGTTTTTGCCGACCCTCATGCGAATGGAAGGGGCCAAAGTAAAGGAAGTGCCGGTCAGTCACCGGCCCCGCACTAAGGGTGTGTCAAAATACGGGACCTGGGATCGGGCGTTTTCCGGGTTACGCGACTTGCTGGCCGTCCGGTGGATGCAGGACCGGAAAATTTCTTATCACATAAAAGAGACGAGCGATGAACCTTAATCTTGGAAAACCCATGGATTTCTGGCTGATTTTCGGCCTGCTGGGCCAGTTGTGCTTTACCATGCGCTTTGTGGTTCAGTGGGTCGCCTCGGAAAAGCGCAAAGAATCCGTTATCCCGTTCAGTTTCTGGACGTTCAGCCTTCTGGGAAGTCTGATTCTTCTGATTTATGCGATTTATCGGCAAGACCCGGTGTTTATTCTGGGCCAGGCATTCGGATTTATAGTGTATATCCGGAATGTTCAGTTGATTTTCAACAAGAAAGGCAAGGCCCCATGACGCTCCTGTCCGCTGATAAACCCGTTCCTTTCTGGTTTATCCTGATTTTCGTAGGGATAGTCTGGGGCGGGCAGTATGTGGTGAGGGATTTGTGGGAGCCGGATGAAGCCCGGTACACCTATGTGGCCCGGGAAATGGACCAGAGCGGAAGCTGGCTGGTGCCCCTGCGGAGCGGTGAGACTTACGCGCACAAGCCGCCGTTGATGTTCTGGCTGATCAGGGCCGGCACTGTTTTAACCGGCGGAGAATACAACGGCGTATCCGGGCGGTTCCCGACATTTCTGGGGGTTCTGCTCAGTCTCTGGATGGTCAGCCGAATGAGCCTGATGTGGTTTGACCCCCCAACCGCCTGGCGGACGTTTTTTATCCTGTCCACATCCTCGCTTTTCTGGCAGAAGGCCGGGACCGGGCAGATTGACATGCTGCTCCTGGGCCTTGAGATGAGCGCCCTGTATTTTCTGTTTGCTCAGGATAAAACGCCCTCAAACCGGCGGCTCATGGCGGCCTTTTGCTTTATGGGGCTTGCCATTCTGGCCAAAGGGCCGGTGGGCCTGATGGTCCCGGTGGGAATTTATATCACCGCCGCTATCTTTTCCGGCCAGGCAAAAAAACTAAAAAAAAGTTACTGGCTGTGGGGGATCCCCCTGGCCTTGCTATGGCCTGCGGCCTGGCTGCTGGCGGCCAAAGCTTCCGGCGCGTCGTCGGCATATCTCAATGAACTGCTGTTCAGCCAGAATATCGGCCGGCTGACCGGCGAATTCGGCGGCCATTCCAAGCCGTTTTACTATTATCTGCAATATCTTCTCGTTGACTTCATGCCCTGGATATTCTTTGTTCCCATCTCCATCCGGGCGTTGAAAAAAGACGCCGACAGCCTGGGGCAATTAAAGCGACTTGCGGGCTGGATATTGTTTGTGGTTGTTTTTTTCAGCCTGTGCTCGGGTAAGCGGAATTTATACATCCTTTCCGTATATCCGGCAGCCAGCATGATGGTGGCGGCTGCGTGGCCGCAGCTCAGGCAGCAGTCGAAAAAATGGGTCAACGGCAGTGTCTATCCGTTGATTTTCCTGATGTTTCTGGTTGCGCTGGCCGGGGTCGTGGTCCCGAAGTTCGTTGATCTGCCATTCTCCAGCCATGTTCTGCTGCCGGTAAGCGTGGCGCTGGGGGCCGGGTCTTTTTTCCTGATTCAGCGGTATCGCGCTTTGGGGCTGGACCAGGGCGGGTTTACCATCCTTGTCTCTGCGTTTATTCTGGCGGAACTGAGCGTCGGAGTGATCTTGTTTCCCGCATTCAATCCCATAAAAACGCCGCAGGTTCTGGCGGCGGAAGCCAGGGCCTCCCTTCAGCCTTCCCAAAATCTTTTGTTGTTTCGCATGAACGGTGAGATTTTCGCGTTTTACAGCGACCGGCCGGGCCTGCGGATGGACAGTCTGGCGGACCTGGACCGGGAAATGGTCCGGCAGGGCGAGGGAATTGTGGTTTTTGAAGGAAAAGACCGGAAAATTTTTGAGGAGCATTATAAAAGCGCCGGACCCCTTCAGGAGTTTAAAATGGGCGGCAAGGAGATCGGATTTTTAAAATTCGATAGGACCGATGCAAGCACCGGTTTTACCGGCCGGCTGCATTGATAAGATAACTTTTTTATTGCTCGAAACACAGGACATCGCATGAATCTATTTGAGTTGTTGGATCAGAAACTGTTTTTGATGATCAATAACGGGATGGCGAACCCGGTTCTTGATATTGTTTTCAAGGCGTTGTCCTGGTCCGGCGAATGGTTTATCGCTGTCGTTGCAGCCCTGATGCTCGCCAAAACCGGATGGCGGCGCATGCTGCAGGCCACGGTGGTGATGATGCTTTTTGTTGTATTGTTCATCCCGGTCCAAACCACGTTAAAAGCCGTAGCAAACACGCCGAGGCCGGCTAACCTATTCGAACATCAGATAGAAACAGGCGATTTGCAAATCCGGTTTCTTGAGAAAACCCACCTCAGAAATAACGGCTTTCCTTCCGGTCATTCCATGCTCGCTTTTTTAACCATGACCTATGCCGGGCTGGTCGTTCGCAGATATCGTGCATGGGCGCTTATTCTGGCTTCCCTG
>PCSG01000327.1 GCA_002772195.1 Desulfobacterales bacterium CG23_combo_of_CG06-09_8_20_14_all_51_8
GTCACCGCCAAGGGCCACGTCCTCGATCGTCACACTGAAAAGTTCGGAGTGGAAATCCTTGATGTTGATTTGCGGGGTTAAGGCTTTATTGATATCAAACGCACTCACTGCCGTCAGCTTTCCACCGCCGGTTACCGCAAAATTAATCGTTACGCTGGTGCTTTTGGCCCTGGGAATGAGTTTTGCAACGATGGAATCGCCTTCCCGGGTAAATTCAGACTTTGGTTTTTCTCTGTCCGCTTCATCTATGAACGCCATTGATGCGGGCGGCAGAAGCAAGGCCAGCGCCATCAGGGCAAGGATGAAGCACGTTTTAAGTTGAAAAAATGATAATGGCTTTTTCATTCCGCCCTCCTATTGAAACATGGCGATAAACATGCCGGCGGCTGCCGCGGAACCGATAACGCCGGCCAGATTGGGACCCATGGCATGCATGAGCAGCCAGTTTTCCGGATCTGCCTTAAGACCTTCGGAATGAGAGACCCGGGCGCACATGGGCACTGCCGAAACCCCGGCCGATCCGATGAGCGGGTTCATTTTTTCCTTTAGAAACAGATTCATGATGTGAACCGTGAGGATTCCCCCGAACGTGCAGATAACAAAGTCCCCGAGTCCGAACGCGAAAATCAGCATCGGTTTCCAGTGCAGGAATTTGTCCGCCTGCATGGTCGCACCCACGGATAAGCCCAGAAAGATGGTAACGATATTCATCAGCGAATTCTGGGCAGTGTCCGTCAGCCGTTTCACCACAAAGCTTTCCCGCATCAGGTTGCCGAACATGAACATGCCCATCAGGGGTGCGACGGCCGGGATCAGAAGGATAATGAGAAAACAGGCGATCAGCGGGAACAGCAGTTTTTCCCGGGCGGACACCTCCCGCAACTGCCGCATTCGGATACACCTCTGTTTATGCGTGGTCATCCATCGCATGATGGGCGGTTGAATAAGGGGTACCATGGCCATATAGGAATAGGCCGCCAGAGCATTTGCGCCCAGAAGATGAGGGGCCAGCTTAGCCGTAAGATAGATGGTGGTGGGGCCGTCCGCGCCCCCGATAATGCCCACGGATGCGGCTTCCTTTAAGGTGAAGCCGAAGAACAGTGTGCCCATATAGGTGATAAAAACACCCAGTTGGGCCCCGGCACCGATAAGCAGGGTTTTCGGGTTTGCGATGAGCGGGCCGAAATCCGTCATGGCGCCCAGGCCTAAAAATATCACGCAGGGGATGATCTCCCATTCAACACCGTATTTATAGAACGCCCGGATCAGTTCCGGATTGCCATGCTCCGTATAGCCCATCAGCGGGGCAAGGGGAAAATTAACGATAAAAATCCCGAATCCGATGGGCAGCAGCAGCAGGGGTTCATATTCCTTGGCGATGGCCAGATACAAAAACAGGAGCCCGATGCACAGCATTAAGCCCTGACCGCCGGTCAGATTGGGAATCCCGGTCTGCGTAATCAGGATATTTTTAATCAGTTCCAGTACATGTTCAAAAGACATAAGCTGATCTCTCCTCGTTTAGAGCGGAATATTGCCGTGTTTTTTCGGCGGATTGGTGTCCCGCTTGGTCTTGAGCATTTTTAAGGCCTGAATAATCTGGGGCCGGGTGTCCGCCGGATCGATCACGTCGTCGATATAACCGAATTCCGCCGCTTTATAAGGATGGGCGAATTTATCCCGGTAGTCGTCCACCAGCCGCTGTTTTTCAGCATTCGCGTCAGCGGCGTTTTTGATTTCATTGCGGAAAATGATATTCACGGCCCCGTCCGCGCCCATGACCGCGATTTCCGCTGTGGGCCAGGCAATATTGATGTCCCCGCGAATGTGCTTGGAACTCATGACGCAATAGGCCCCGCCGTAGGCTTTTCGGGTGATGAGGGTGAGGCGGGGCACCGTGGCCTCGCAGAAGGCATAGATGAGTTTGGCCCCGTGCTTGATGATGCCGCCATGTTCCTGATGGACGCCGGGCAGGAAGCCGGGGACGTCTTCATAAATGACCAGGGGGATGTTGAATGCGTCGCAGAACCGGACAAACCGCGCCCCTTTCATGGATGCGTTGGCATCCAGGCATCCGGCCATGACGCTTGGCTGGTTGGCGATAATGCCAACCGGGGCCCCGTCGAACCGGGCAAATCCCACGACGATATTTCTGGCGAAATACTCATGGGCCTCAAAGAAATAGCCGTTGTCCACGTTGGAGCGGATAATATACCGGATATCATAGGGTTTGTTGGGGTCCGGCGGGACCACGTCCCTGAGCTTCAGATCACGGCGGCCCGGATCATCGGTGCAGGGGATGCGGGGAGCATCCTCCATATTGTTCTGGGGAAGGAAGCTCATGAATTCGCGGATTTTTAAGATGCAGGCCGCGTCATCCGGGGACGCGAAATGGGCCACCCCGCTGATTTCATTATGGGCCATGGCCCCGCCCAGATCTTCCTTGGTCACCACTTCCCGGGTCACCGCCTTAATGACATCAGGGCCGGTGATGAACATGGAACTGGTTTGTTCCACCATGAAAATCCAGTCCGTCAGCGCCGGCGAATACACGGACCCGCCCGCGCACGGCCCCATGATGGCCGTAATCTGCGGAATCACGCCGGACGCCATGACGTTTCTTAGGAAAATATCCGCATATCCGGCAAGGCTCATGACCCCTTCCTGAATCCGGGCGCCGCCGGAATCACAGAGCCCCACGATGGGCGCACCCATTTTTTGCGCCATTTCCATGACCTTGCAGACTTTTTCCGCATGGGCGAGAGACAGAGATCCGCCGAACACGGTGAAGTCCTGAGAAAAAACGAATGTCTGCCGCCCGTTCACAAGGCCGTAGCCTGTCACCACGCTGTCGCCGAGCACCTTCTGGTCCGCCATGCCGAAATCCGTGCACCGATGGGCCTTAAAGCGATCAAGTTCCACAAAGGTGCCCGGGTCCATCAGCTTGTCGATCC
>PCSG01000222.1 GCA_002772195.1 Desulfobacterales bacterium CG23_combo_of_CG06-09_8_20_14_all_51_8
CACGTAGCAGAGAAAATCCGCACCATTGGCTGCGGCAATAGCCCCGCCGATGGCGGCCGTGATGTGATCGTATCCGGCGGCGATGTCCGTGGGCAAGGGTCCCAGAACATAGTAAGGCGCGCCCCCGCAGAGCCGCTTCTGCAGCTTCATGTCTCCGGCAATGCGGGAGAGGGGAACGTGGCCGGGGCCTTCGATCATGACCTGGACCCCGGCGTCCCGGGCCCGGCGGGCCAGTTGCCCGAGGATGATCAACTCCGTGATCTGGGCTCCGTCCTCGGCATCAAAAATCGTGCCCGGCCGGAGCCCGTCCCCCAGAGAAAGGGTGACGTCATGCTCCCGGGCGATGTCGAGCAACCGGTCGAATTTCTCATAGAGCGGATTTTCCGTGTCATTTTTCATGATCCATTCGGCCATGAGGCTGCCGCCTCGGGACACCATGCCCATGAGCCGGCTGCTTGCCCGCAGGGCCTTGATGCTCTGCCGGGTGATGCCGCAGTGGACCGTGACAAAATCCACGCCGATTTCAGCCTGATGGGCGATTTCGTCAAAAATCTCATTTTCCGTGACATCCGCGCAGACCCGCTTTTCAGCAAAGACCTTGCTGATGGTTTTATAAATCGGCACGGTGCCGATCATCACCGGCGAATGATTGATGATGGCCTTAAAAATTCGGTCCAGGTCCCCGCCAGTGGACAGATCCATGACCGCGTCCGCGCCGGCGGCCACCGCCACATCTAGTTTTTTCAGCTCCTCGTCCAGATCAAAATGGCTGGGAGACGTGCCGATATTGGCATTGACCTTGGTTTTGAGGCCCTGGCCCACGCCCCGGGCCTGAAAGTCGTGATGACTGTTTTTCGGGATCACCACGCAGCCTTCGGCCACCCGGCTCCGGATTTCTTCCGGGTCCAGGTGTTCGTCTTGGGCCACCTGGCGCATGGCGTCGGTGATGGTGCTGTTTCGGGCTTCTTCAAGTTGGGTCATGTCTGTATTTCCTGATGGTTCAATGTTATAAAGGTGTCGGGTGTCAGGTTTCAGGAAGGGCTCTGAACGCTGACACCCGAAACTTGACACCTTTTTTCGGCGGATTAAGCTTCGCTAATCCTCCCTACGGTCCCTGACTTCTGACACCCGAAACCTGTTTTGGCGATTTTCGTTTCGTTGATCCGTCCGTTCATCCCAATCGGGCGTTGAGCTCAGCCGCCACCTTCTCTCCGGAAAGCAGCATGCCGCCGAAAATCGGGCCCATTCGGGGTCCGCCGACCGTTGCATTGGCCGCCATGCCCGCCACATACAGGCCCGGAAACACTTCCCGCGTATTTTCAAGGGTCAATTTTTCCGCCTGGTCGGCCCACATGGATTTTTCGCCTTCGATGCGGCCCTCGGGCGTCATGAGCTTTCCGGGCACTTTGCGCACCACCACTTTCACCACTTCTGTGGCATGGCCGGTGGCGTCCACCACGAATTTCGCACGCACCGTCAGGGGGTCCACATGGAGTCCGACCATTTCCACCGGAGACCAGTTGATCACCAGGCCGCACAGACCTTCCGGCCGCATCATCACATCTTCCACAGACACGCAGTTGAACACCGTAAGCCCGGCCTGAACGGCTTTGGATGTCAGCGTCGAGGCAGCCTCCACGGCGTCGGCGATGTAATAATTTTCCTGAAATCGCCGATACCGGATGCCGAATGCGTCCAGAACGTGCAGAGCGTCCGTCTGCACCACGATATCGTTGAACATCATCCCCCCGCCCCACATGCCGCCGCCGACGCTCAGTTTACGTTCGTACAGTACCACTTTCCGGCCGGCTTTGGCAAGAAAGTATCCGGCCACCAGCCCGGACGGTCCACCGCCCACGATGGCCACATCGGTTTCCAGGTTGCTCGTCAGTTTTTGATAATACCCGTCAATGATCGCCCGGGTAATCAGAATTTCATCCAGCGCCATGAACATTTCTCCTTTGCAGTTACAGATTCCGTTAAATAAAAAAAACCGTTTCCCACAAAGGGAAACGGTTATTTCGGAAACTTCCCCGCACGCAGCGCACAGGAAGAAAATTCTTCGTTTCCCTTCGCAGGCATGATCCTGATCAGGTTCCAAGGGTTATCCGGATGCCGGATTCTCAGTTGCCTTGCAACACCTCTAACGGCTGTATTGTGTTGCCGAATAGATTATGATTGTCAAGTAAAAAAAACCGGAATTCCTCCCGGGTAGCATCGGGACTACGTTGAAAATTTTTCTCCCGCAGGGGCGCTAAGGCGCAGAGAAGAGCATTGGATCAAGCTGCACGGAAAATACGCCGGGATAATGGAATTAATATTGCAAATGGACTAAGAAGGTATAATATTTATACCATGTAATTTGAATTTGATCCTGAAAAAAGTCAGATAAATATGCAAAAGCATGAAATTGATTTTATCCGAGCCCAGGCTTTATGGAGTGATCCGAACTGCATTGAGATTCCGGCCAAAACGGTTGATGAAAAGCGTTTTTTGGTGATTGGCAAAATTGAGAACATATATTGGTCTGGCGTCATCACTTATCGTGGGGATGCTGTCAGGATTATTTCAGTCCGGCGTTCCCGAAAAGAGGAGATCGATATATATGAAGGCTAAAGCGTTTGACAAAAAATTTGATGATAACGAGGATATTTCCCAATATCTCGACGTTTCAAAAGCGAAAAGACCCCAGCAGGAGCAGAAGCGCGTCAACGTGGATTTCCCTTTATGGATGATCCGCGAGTTGGATAAGGAAGCTAAACGCCTCGGCGTTCCCAGACAATCCATTATAAAAGTATGGGTGGCCGAAAGGCTGGAAAAAACATCTTAAGCTGCATGAGAGTCTGATTGAATTCATAAACCAGGCAAATGGTAAACTCGAAAATCATCCGGTATGCGCCTCAGTTTAATTAACGATTCCCCCGGCCTGTCGCTGGAACCAAATTTTGAAAGCGGTTAGAAAATAATTGACAAATATTTAAATCTGAAGTTTCCCGCTTTTTCGTGGACACTCTCAGTCTGCGGAAAAATTTATATCATCAATAAAAACAGTCTGTTAAGAAAAAT
>PCSG01000328.1:0-8581 GCA_002772195.1 Desulfobacterales bacterium CG23_combo_of_CG06-09_8_20_14_all_51_8
AATTTTCCGTGTGTTTTTTTGAGGTACCGGATCGCGAGCTCCCGCACCGCCTGCCAGCTGTCCTTGCGGGTCTGGGTTTCCAAAGGGACAAGGCGGTCGATATTTTTGAGATAATTGCGGTGAAAGATGGATTTGAAATATTTCATAGGCGCCAGCATCCAGAAAATCAGGAAAAGCAGGGCCCCGGCCCCGCCGGCAGAAAGGGCCAGGGGGTCTGTGAATCCGCCGAACAGACCTGCGAAGTTTCCCCCCAAAACAGCCCCGGCCCCGGCTATCAGACTGAACAAGAGGCCGACGGCCCCGGCCCGGACGTTAAAGCTGCGCAGCCGTTTGCGATAACTGACCAGAGCTTCGACAAGCTGATCCAGTCGTTCGGCATGGGTTTCCACAAAGGTCGCCAGGTTGTCCAGCCGGTAACGGGGGGCTTCCAGCACGGAGTTTTTGAGTTTCTGGCGCTGGTTTTCGAGGTTCGACAAAAATCCCCGGTCTTTTTCGCCGGCGTTCGTGTTTTTGGCGGCCCGGGAGGAATAGGTGAGGTGAATGGCCGGAATATCCTTTCGACCGGTGATCTGGGACAGATTCCAGCACAGGGTGCCGTAAACCTGGAGCAGATCGCTTAAGGACGCGCATTCATCAATCCGGTTGAGAACAAACAGAACCCGGTCTTCAAATGTGCGGGTGGAGATGGTTTCCCGCAGACTGGTGTGGGATTCGCGCACCGTTCCGGCCTTGTGGGGATCGAACAGCACCAGCACCAGATCGGCGAGCTGGGCGAAATCCCCAATGACTTCCTGATAATCATAGCCCCGGTCCCGCTCCGTGATGCTGTCCAGCATGCCGGGGGTGTCGATGAGGGCCAGGTTTTTCAGAAACGGCGAATTGACTTTTTTCAGCCGGAAATGGGCCGCAAACCGCTGGCCGTGTTTTTTGAGGATTTCAAAGGGGTATTCCGGATCATTAAGCAGGTATTTGCCGTCCCGGGTCTGGGTGACATGGATTTCCGCGTCGTCTTGGGCCTCGTCATCATAGGTGATGATGGTAAACGAGTCGTCCGTGGGGGCCTGGCCGATGGCCTGAATGTCCGCGCCGAGAAATTCATTGATCAGGGTGGATTTTCCCGAAGAATAATTGCCGAGAATGAGCACCATGGGCCGCCATTTGATGGTGGATTCAAGCGCTACGTCGCTGTAGCCGTATTCCTTTGCCGCAGGAGTCAGATTTTCCTCGACCGTGGCGACCATTTCCGTGCGCAGCGAGTTAATATAGTTTTCCCGGTACAACATAATTGTCTCCTGTTTTTCAGCCAGGCGAAAAATCCAAAGGTTTCAAGTTGCGTGTGATCCATTTCAGGCAGCGGCTGGTCCCTGTATAGCAAAGTCTTCCCTTTGAAACAATAAAATGTTTTAAAGGCCAAGGCCGGGAGAAGGCGTGTTCTAACGGCGATACAGCCCTCTCTCTTCTTGAGGGCCGCGACGGTGCCATCGATCTGGTGCTCACTGACAGAAGCCGTTTTTCATCAAGGCGCTGGCCGCTAAAGTTCGAAAAATTCTGGATGGGGCGTAAGAGGAGGGGGCGGGTGTCGGGAGACCTTCGGCTTCCGCCCCGCCTGGTCGCTTATGGCTTGTCCCTGCGGGACCAAAGCCGGACCTTGTCGATGAGTTCCTGGGGTTTGACCGGCTTGGCGATATAATCGTTCATGCCGGCGGCCAGGCATTTTTTCTGATCTTCCGCCAGGGCGCTGGCGGTCAACGCGATAATGGGCAGGTCGGGATCCAGGACATTTGCCTCGCCGGAGCGGATTCGCCGGGTGGTTTCGTAACCGCCCATGACAGGCATTAATATATCCATCAGCACCAGATGATAGGATTTTTTTTCAAGGGCGCGGATCGCTTCTTCGCCGTTGTTGGTGATATCCACCTGATACCCGTTTTTGGTCAGGACTTTCTGGGTTACCATCTGATTGACCCGGTTGTCCTCCACCAGGAGGATGGAAATATTCCGTTGCCGGGTTTCCATGGCCGAGTGACTGGAAAGGATGGGGCTTCTGGGTTTCTGGAGAACCCCGGACGGCAATGCAGACAATTCCATGAGACATTCGCGCAGGGAATCGCGTTTCAGGGGGTTGGTGAGATAGGCGGAAAATCCGTTGTCGTCTAGAATGTCGCGGTTTTTAGGACCTCCTTTTTTCATCAGTAAAATGGTGTCCGGGGGGGGTATCTCCCCGATGGAACGGATTTTTCGGCCCAGGGCCCTGCCGGAATCATTTTGAAAACCGTCTTCGATGATGACGATGTGAAAGGGACAGCCGGCTTGATGGGCTTTTTCAAGGGCGTCCAGTGCGGTTTTCTCAGTTGCGGCGGTTTCGCAGGCAAGGCCGAATGTTTTTAACAGTTCCATGATGGCCTCACGTTGGATATCATTGTCTTCCATCACCAGAAGGCGTTTTCCCATCAGATCGGCCGGGAGCTGTGTCCGGGCGGCAGTGCATTCGGCATCGACCTCCAGCATGGCGGTAAACCAGAACCTGGACCCTCGCCCTTCCCGCGTGACCACCCCGATGGCGCCGCCCATGAGTTCGGCGATATTTTTGCTGATGACCAGGCCTAGACCGGTTCCTCCGTGGGTCCAGTTCGCATGGTCCTGAAGCTGGGAAAAGGGCCGGAACAGACGGTCGAGTTTTTCCGTTGCGATTCCCGGTCCCGTGTCCGTTACGCTGAATTCAACCAACGCGTGGGAGTCGGTGATGTCATTTAAGTCCGCGCGGATGGTGACCCCGCCTTTTTCCGTGAATTTAACGGCGTTTCCGGCGAGGTTCAGGAGAACCTGGCGCAGACGGCCGGGATCTCCTTTTAGAAAAGTGGGGATCCGGTGGCTGATAATGCAGGCGAACTCCAGGTTTTTTTCATCCGCCTTAAGACAAAGCAGCTCGGTGATTTCTTCCACCACGTGTCTCAGATCAAAGACGGTGGTATCCAGGCTGAATTTCCCGGCTTCGATTTTTGAAAAATCCAGCACGTCATTGATGATGGACAGCAGGGCGTTGGCGCTGCTTTTGATGGTCTGGGCGAATTCGTGCTGTTCGAGGCTCAGCTCCGTATCCAGGAGCAGGTCGCTCATGCCGATAATGCCGTTCATAGGGGTCCGGATTTCATGGCTCATGCTGGCGAGAAATTCGCTTTTGGCCTGGTTGGCGGCTTCGGCCAGGTGTTTGGCTTCGGATAACTGTTTCTGGGTGTTTAAAATTTCCCGATTGGCCTGTTCCAGCTCCGCATTGCGCTGTACCGCGTTTTCATAGGTGGAAAAGAGCAGGTCGATAATCTGGTAGGGATTATCGGGAATCGGATAAGCCTTGCCATTAAAAAAGATTTCAACTCCCTTTTTATTTTTCAGGCGGCTGCGGTGTTCCCTGTTTTGGAAAATGGTCTGGATGCGGGCGATCAGAACATTTTCATTATAGGGTTTGGTGACGAAACTGTCCGCGCCGCTGGTCAGGGCGTTGAATACGTCTTCGGTGTCCGAAAGGCTTGTGAGCAGCAGCACCGGAACCTCTTTCAGGTGGGGAAGGGACTTGATGTGCCGGCAAAGGCCGTATCCGTCCAGCCGGGGCATGACGATATCACTGATGACCATATCCGGCGTATGATCGTTTAAATAATCGATGGCGGACTGGCCGTCATGAGTGACGGTGACGGAAAACCCATTGCTCTCGAGAATCTTTTGAAGGCGCAGGGCCTGGGTGAGGCTGTCTTCCACTGCCAGGATATGTTGGGCGTTTTCAGGGGTCATAGAAACGCGGGCCTTGTTTTTTTAAAAACGTTAGCTTCTGATTTTCCGTTCCGTGGTGTTTAAAAAGCCGGCGATCTCCTCCGGTTGAAGAACGAACGTCTCCGCGTTTATCCGGATGGCCTCACCGGGCATGCCGAAGACCACCGAACTTTCCCGGTCCTGGACAAGGGTCATCGCCCCCTGTTCTTTCATTTTCCATAGGCCGATGGCCCCGTCGGCGCCCATGCCGGTGAGCAGCACGCCCATCGCATTTTTTTTGAAGGTTTTCGCCACCGAAGAGAACAAATGGGAAATGGGCCGTCTGGCGTTTTCATGGCCCCGGGACGGGTACAGACGAAAGATCCGGGTCGGGGTGATATCCGTGAGAAATTCTTCGGGCGCGAAATACACATGACCGTTTAAGACCGGTTCGCCGGTTTTGGGAATTTTAAGGGTCAGCGGAGTTGTTTTGGCGAGCCACTCCACCATGCCTTCCAGAAAACCCGTTGCAATGTGTTGAACAATCACAATGGGGGGGCTGAAATTTTTGTTTAAACCGGAGAGAATGGTCTGGAGCACCGGGGGGCCGCCGGTGGACGCCCCGATGGCGACGATGCCGATGGATGATGCGGGCTCACGGGATGTTTTCAAGGAATCGGAGAGCGACTTTGTCTTCCTTTGCTTTTGTTGCAGCAACCGAACTACTTTGACTTCCGACATGAGTTTGACCGTGCGGAGCAGCTTGTCCACCAGATCTTTAGATTCCGGGTGTCCGATGCCGGGGGGTTTCTGGGATACGGCCACAGCCCCGGCTTTCATGGCCTTGAAAATATTTTCGGTCTGATCCGGCGCCATCAGCGTGCTGTGAATAATAATGGGCCGGGGGCATTTTTCCATGATGGCCCGGGTCGCCTCATACCCATTGACGCCGGGCATCTGAATGTCCATGATGATGACATCCGGTTTTATCGTCGTCGCGAGTGTTACGGCTTCCTCGCCGTTTTTCGCTTCTCCGGCGATTTGCAGCTCCGGGTCGGTGTCTATGATGTGTTTGAGATATTCCCGGGTCGTAAATGAATCATCAACGATGAGGACCCTGATCATATCGACATTCCGATGCATTTGTTACGGCCCCCTTCCTTGGCCTGATACAGGCAGCGGTCGGCCGCCTTGATCAAATCCTCGGCGGTCAGGTGGGACTTGTCGCCTTCCAGCCCGATGGACGCGATGCCGAAACTGGCGGTGATTTGAATATCATGGTCTTCGAACCGGATAACGGGCCGGGCGATAATCGAACGAAATCTTTCGGCCGCGGCGGTCGCTCCGGTTAAATCCGTTTCCGGCAGCACGATGATAAATTCTTCTCCGCCATACCGCGCCATCCAGTCCAGGTCTTTTCGAAGCGCTCCGTTTAATTCTTTTACAAAAAATTTCAGCACCTCATCGCCGGCCTGATGACCGTAATGGTCGTTGACGGATTTAAAATGGTCGATATCGCAGATAATGATGGACAGGTTCAGGACATAGCGCACGGCCTGCTTGAAGGCTTTGGGCAGGTTGTCATTGATATACCCCCGGTTGAAAATCCGGGTGAGGGGATCGGTGATGGAAAGAAGGGCGATCTCTTTGTTCCGCTGTTTGAGGGAGGATTCCAGCCGGATCACCCGTTCGGCGGTGGTGAGTCTGGCGATCAGTTCCGCGTCATCCACGGGTTTGGTGAGATAATCGTCGGCCCCGGCTTCGAGCCCTTCAATGATATCATGTTTCGAGTCTTTTGCCGTTAAAAGGATGATATACACATAGTTGCCGAAATCATGCTTCCGGATGGCCCGGCACAGTTCCGAACCGTCCATCTCCGGCATGATCCAGTCGGTGATGACGATGGAGATATGGCTGTTTAAAAGCATATTCATCGCTTCCAGGCCGTTCTGGGCGACAGCGACATGATAGCCTTGACTTGCAAGCATTAGCTGTAATTTTAATGCCTGGGTTCTGCTGTCCTCGACGAGCATTACTTCAAAGTCTTTTTTCATAGTACGTTATGTGATCCCTTTTGGTAATTTCCGGAAACCGTTCACCAAGGCAACTGATGATGCCCTGGCAGGGTGTTGAATTCGGAATGCATCTATTTACACCAGTCTTGCCAATACCTCAAGCAGATTGCTCTGGTCAAAGCTGGTTTTTACAATATAGGCATCCGCGCCCGCATCCACGCCTTTTTCCCGGTCTTCCCGGGAATCCAGGCCGGTTACCAGCACGACGGGCTTCCGGCTGAGGACGTCATCCCCGCGGATTTTTTGGGTCAGCTCAAATCCATTCATTTTCGGCATTTCCACATCCGATACCACGGCGTCGAAATCCCGGGTTTTGAGCTGCTGAAATCCGTCTTCGCCGTCGATGGCGGTGGACACCCGGTAGCCGGAGGATTCCAGAATATTTTTCAGGAGCGTCCGGGAGGTAAAGGAATCTTCAACGATTAAAACGGATTTCTGAAGCGGATGCTTTTTCGCGTCCAGGGCCTTGGCCATGGCAAAGGAAATGGACCGGCCCGAGGCCGTGGATATCAGATCATTGACATTTAATATCGGAACGACCTGGCCGTTGCCTAAAATCGTGGCTCCGCTGATGTTCGGAATTTTTTTCAATTGTCTGCCCAGGCTTTTCACCAGCACCTCCTGCTCGCTACTGATTTGGTCCACGATACAGGCGATGGTTTTGTCGCCGCTTCCTAAAATAATCACCGGCAGGGTGTCTTTTTTTGAGGGGGTGTCCGGGAGAGGCCGGGGCGGCAGTCCCAGGATATCGGATAAGGACACCAGTGACATTGCCTGGCCATTGACGGAAATGATGGTTCTGTTCTCAGCGGTCCGGATGTCTTCGGGTTCAATCCGGAGACTATGATCCATGTGGGCGATGGGGAGAATGAAATCATGACCGGATGCGGATACGATAATTCCCTTGAAGGTCGCCAGGGAAACCGGGAGTTCGATTTTAATTGTCGTGCCGGCATCCGGGCGGCTGGACACGAAAATCAGCCCGCTTAAGTTTTCAATATGTTCCTGGACAATGGCCATGCCGAGACCGCGCCCTGAAATTTCCGTGATCATCGGGCTGGTGGAAATGCCGGAATGAAAAATAAGAGAGAGGGCTTCATCATCGGTCAGCGCCTCTGCCTGGGGGGCAGAGATTACTCCGGTTTTTAATGCCTTGGTTTTCAGGGCGGGGATATCGATGCCGGCCCCGTCATCTGCAACGATCATCTCCACTTTATGGCTTTCCGGCTGGGCGACGGTGATGCGGATTTTGCCCCAGGAGGGTTTGAGTTTGCGTTTCCGGGTCTCCGGCGTTTCAATGCCATGATCAATGGCGTTGCGGATCAGGTGAATGAAAGGGTCTTTGAGTCCTTCCAGGATCCGCTTGTCAATTTCAATATCGCCGCCGGAAATTTCAAGGTCGACATCCTTTCCCATATCTCTTGAAATCTCCCGCGCCATTCTCGGCAGAAGGGAAAACAACCGGGAAAAAGGGAGCAGGGATGTTTTTTTCATTTCTTCGAGAAGCTCATCCACCATGGCGCCAAGGACCCGGTTGCTTTGCTCCATTGACGTGGAAAGTTCGTTGATTCTACCGGAGGTCTCCTCGATCTGGTCATGGGCCAATTCATAAAGCTGAAAAAAACGATCCAGCAGAGACCTATCCTGAAGCTGAAGGCGGACATCCTGGAGGTGTTTTTGGGACGTTTCGGAAATTTTTTTCCACTGACGGATGCTGTCCCGGGTTCCATTGATCTGCTTGAGGTGCTGGCTGAGGAGTTGCTTTACGGTGATCAGCTCTTCCGACTTCAGGAGCAGGGAGTCCAGTTTTGCGGCGGATATGCGCACGGTGTCGGTGAATCCGGCTCTGGAGGCAGGCGGCTGCGCGAATCGGGAGGATCCGGCGTCCGTTTCGGCTTCCGAGGGCGTTGGATGATCCGTCCGGGCGACTTCCAATGCCGGCTGGGGGAATTCTTTTGGCGCGGGTTTCCGGGGCTGGGTTTCCGGAGGCGGCTGCAAAGCATTTTTTTTCGGCTCTTTTTGCTCGGACACTGCCGTTGCGATGGCGGATAGAGAGTTTTCAAGCCCTTGCCGCTCCTGCTCCGGAGTCGAGAGATATTTCTCAATCATTCCCACCGCATGATGAAGCGTGTCAAAAATCTCCGGTTCAAAACGGATTTTTTCGTTTTTAAGGCTGCTGAACAGGCTTTCCATCTCCTGGCAGAGGGACTCGACGGGGATGATATTCACGGAACGGGCCGCGCCCTTGAGGCTGTGGGCTTCACGGTAGACGATCTCCAGCTTCTGACGGCGGATTTCCGGATCAGCGTTTTTTTCCA
Organism: Desulfobacterales bacterium CG23_combo_of_CG06-09_8_20_14_all_51_8; assembly: GCA_002772195.1. Lineage (GTDB taxonomy): Bacteria > Desulfobacterota > Desulfobacteria > Desulfobacterales > Desulfosalsimonadaceae > SURF-3. The sequence goes on from PCSG01000328.1 coordinate 8,138, forward strand.
GGGCCGTCAGATTGTCGAACATGCTGGTGATGCGCTCTTCGGCCTCGATTTTAAATGCTTCCAAAAGCTGCTGCTGTAAATCCTGATTATTCATGGAGTTTTTTCTTCAGCTTTAAATCTTATAACTCGACGTAATGGCTTTCATGGTCTGGGCCATTTCCTCTAGGCCTTTAATGGCATCCTCCAGCTGACGAACCCCTTCAAGATTCTGGGCAGTGGCGTCATTGATGCTTTCCATGGCCTGGGCGAGCTGGTCCATTCCGAAAAGCTGCTGCTGGTTAGAGGCCGTGATCTGCATGGCGGCTTCCGAAGACTCCGTCACCCGGCCGGACAACCGGTCAATGGCATCTCCCGCCTGTTCGGAAAGCTCCACCGCTTCGGCCACGGTTTTCGTGCCCCGCTCCGTCGCCATTACCGCCGTGCCGGTGGCCTTCTGGATGTCCA
>PCSG01000328.1:8627-8782 GCA_002772195.1 Desulfobacterales bacterium CG23_combo_of_CG06-09_8_20_14_all_51_8
CAGTATTTTGACTTCCTGGGCCACCACCGCGAATCCCTTTCCGTGTTCACCGGCCTTGGCCGCCTCAATGGCCGCATTGACGGAAAGAATATTGGACTGATCGGCGATGTCCGAAACGGTATTGATGATGTCTTCAATGCTTTTCGACTGAGAGC
>PCSG01000328.1:8796-11575 GCA_002772195.1 Desulfobacterales bacterium CG23_combo_of_CG06-09_8_20_14_all_51_8
GTTTCGGCGATATGGTTCATTTCCTCCCGGATGCGTTCAATGCCGATCATCGTGTTTTCCGTCGCCTGTTTGCCGGCAAAGGATATCCGTGCCGTGGCATCCGCGCTTTTGGCGACATATTCCGCTTTTTCGCTGGCGAGCTGGGAGGTTTGTTTCACTTCCTCCGCCGTGGTGGTGACTTCGCTGATGGAACTGGAGGTTTCAGACGCGCTGGTGGCCAGCTGGGAGGCGGTTGTGGAAAGACGGGTGATGGCGGAAACCAGCAGATCGGTGGAATCCATCAGGAGTTTCATCTGTTTTCGGAATTTCCGGCTGCCTTCATTGAATGTTTTTAATAAAAGACCGATTTCGTCTGCCCGGTCGGGATGGGTCAGTGGCACTTCAGCGGTAAAATCGCCGTCGTTTAACATGATAATTCGGTATGACAGTTCATTGATGGGTTTTGCGAGCATTCTAGACTGGATAAACCCCACCCCGCCCACCAGAATAATCAAGGCGGCCATGCCCCAGATGGTGTTCATTTTCAGTTTGTTCAGCAGGGCGAAGGCCTCATGTTCATCAATTTTTGTGATAATGGCCCAGTCGAAATCGGTCCCGATTTTTTCCGTGAGTCCCAGATGGGAATAGGCGCTCAGGACGTCGGTGCCGCGATAATCAATGCCTCTTTCCGTTCCGGTTTCCTTTAAAAAGGCCTGTTTTGCCGTGCGGGTATCCACTTTCTGTTTTAGGATGGCGTCCTCTCCCAGAAATCTCGAACTGGAGCGCATCAGCAGGTCGGCGCCGACAATATAGGTATCGCCGGTTTCGCCCATCCCGGTCTGCTCGGAAATCAGGGCGTTGATGCGGGTGGCGTTGATCTGGCAGATTATAACCGCCTCCAAGTCGCCGATATCGGAATAGACGGGCGCCCCCATGAACAGGGCCGGCGCCCTTTTTTCAAAATAGGTTACCATGTCCGTCATGGTCGGGGTCTCGGTTTTGAGGATTTTTTCCCACAGGGCTTTCGCCGGTTCCTTAGTCTCCAGCGGGATGTCGGGATTGAGTTCGTACTCGATGTTTTTGGCGGCGGAGTACAGAGGCTGTCCGTTGACACCCAGTAAAATGATGTCGCTGTAGCCGAATACATTCATGTAATATTCAAAAATCGAACTCATTTCCTGATAGGTTTTGTTGGCGAGCATATTGCGGATATGCTGGGTCCTTGAAAGCAGGGTGAGGTTTTTCATGCGGTCTTTCAGAAATTCAAGGGTCTGCACTTTCTTGATGCTGTTCACCGACGCAATATGGTTGAATACCTCCGTTTCCATAGCGTCCCTGGACAGATAATAGGTCAGAGTCCCCATTCCAATCAGCGGGATTAGCCCGACGACAAAGAACTGGATGATCAGTTTAGCCATGATGCTCTTGGATATGGACCGGAACATAGTGTTTTTTCCTCCTGCCTTGTCAGAATCGTAAAGATTGGGATATGGTCATTTGATGCACATTTTTTCGTCCGCAAGCAGTTTCTCGTCATCAAGGACGACCCGGCCGTCGCCGGTTACCCCTTTGAGGTAGTCCTCCCGGATTCCCGTAAGGGTCGGCAGCGATGGCCGGATATCATTTTCAAAAATTTCCGTGACCCCCAGGATTTCGTCCGCCAGAATCCCGAATTCCATATCCTCGGACGCTAATAGGATCACCTGAGACAAACGGGTCAATTCCTGGTCCGGAAGTTCAAAAAAGACCTTCAGATCCACCACGGAAATAATTTCTCCCCTCAGATTGATGACCCCCCGGATAAAATTCGGTGTTCCGGGAATCCAGGTCAGGTTTTTTAACGGATGGACGCCCCGGATGCGGGACAGCGCCAGCGCATAAATTTCATGGGCGATTTTAAATTCTACCACGGTCATCGCGGTGAAACTGCTTTTTTCCGCGGAAGCATCCGCAGCCAGCCGCCGGGCGCGGTTGTTCAATATTTCCAGGACATGGTTGTCGTCGGGATGGGGTTTGGCATTCATAGCTTATTTTATTTTCATCGATTTGATCGTTTCAATCAGCCTGCCGACGGTTATTTCTTCGGAACAGGGCGGAATTTCTTCCGTGTCCTTCAGTCCAAGCAGGGTCAGGGCATTTTGCATGCTTTTACGGCTTTCAGCGGTCCTGCCTTTTTGAAGCAGCATCATGCCCATGGTAAAATGCGCCATGATGAATTCAGGATCAAGGTAAATCGACTGTCTGAGGGATTTGACAGAGGCGTCCCTCTCCCCCGCGGAATTCAAAAGCGTTGCCAGAAGATAATAAATTTCCGGGTTAAGTTTTTCCGTCTCAATGGCCTTTTCGCACCAGGCCCTGGCATGAACAAGCTCGCCGATATTGGCGTAGGCTTTTGCCAGCAGTATCATGGATTCGGTATTCATTAAAAACGCATTGTCGCGGCTCTGATTTTCCGACAGGATTGTCAGTAGCCGGTTGATCGCCTGGTCGTAATCCCCCCGGTCGTAATCCATCACCGCTTCCTGATAGATGTCATACTTGGGTTGTCCAGGGGTCCGGGCATCCAGGGACCCCATGATTCGGCGGTCTCTGGCTTTGTCGGTGAGGCGCCGTTGCGACGAACTGGAAGGGGCGGGGCCAGCCGGTTGCTTTTTTCTAATCATTCGAACGGGAGGCGGCACTTCGACGGATATTCGCGGCGGCCCTTTTCTGTGATACATCGCGCCGGGAAACCGCACCGGCGTAAACTCAGGCAGATTGACGAACCCCGATTCCGCCGGGCCGGTGATCAGCCACCCGT
>PCSG01000328.1:11609-18325 GCA_002772195.1 Desulfobacterales bacterium CG23_combo_of_CG06-09_8_20_14_all_51_8
ATTAAAATACATGAGCACATTGCGGCAGAGAATAATATCGATGGGTTCGTAGCAGCTAAGCGCGTTTGTGTAATTTTCTTCCATCAGGTTTAACTTGCAAAAACTCACTTTCTGCCGGATTTGGGGGGCGATTTCAAATAATCCCCCGGGTTTTGGTGTGAAATATTTTTTTATTATTTTTTGCGGTGTTTCCCGCAGAGACCAGGTGGAATAAATGCCTTTGCGGGCTTTTTCAAGAGCCGTCGGATTGATGTCGGAGCCGATGATGGTGATATCCCAGTCTTTTAAAACAGGAAGCATTTCATGGGCAAGGATGGCGATGGAATAGGGCTCTTCACCGGTGGCGCAGGCGGCGCTCCAGAAAATAATCTTTTTCTCGCTTCTTTTAGGATGGGTGATGATGCCCCGAAGGATGTGATCCTGTAAAAGTTGGAAAAAATTTTTATCCCGGAGAAAATAGGTTTCACCGATGGTCAGGCGGGCGGTCAGGGCGTCGATGATTTCTTTTGAAGGGTCGGATTGAAGCGATTGGACCAGTTGATCCATGTCCATGCCCAGATCCCGGATCACGGCCGAAACCCCTTTGGTGAGGGAATTCCATTTGTTTTCGGGAAAATGAAGGCCCGTTTGCCAGGATATCAGGCGGCTCAGCGCTTCAATCGTGTTTTCTGGAATCGGGTTTATCATAGGGTGCCTTCGGTGGGCTGGGGCAATGCATCGGCCAGGGGTTTGATGCGTTGTTCCGGAAAAAGGGTGTCAATGTCATAGATCAGGACCGTGTGCCCGTTGAACTTTGAAATACCGGCTAGAAACTTTTCCATTTCCGGAAAAATATCTACGGATGCATTTAAAGGTTCGCCGGCGATTTCCGCGACATCTTCCACCGCATCGGCAACAAACCCGACAATGTATCGGGATGTCCGGGCAATGATGATCCGGTCGGAAAGCTGGAGTTCTTTTCCTGGAAGGCCGAATTGTTTACGAATATTGATTACCGGAATAAACGTTCCGCCAAGGTTCAGGATGCCGAAAAGCAGATCCGGGGCCTCAAACGGGCGGGCGAGGGCGGCGGCCCGGAGGATGGTTTCGACGCAATGAATGGACAAGGCGTACCGCTGATCGTCTAGAACAAAAATGATAACCGTTGTTGTCGTCATTTGCGCAAGCCCGTCGGGGGTGATGATTCAATTCTGTGGAAAGCTGGTACAACCTTATGTCATTGCCGGTTTTTTTTCAAGAGAAACATTGGTTTACGGCATCGGTAAGATATCAGGCGATGATTCCCCGGCCGGATGATCTTTGGCGATGATTTTTGCTGTTGACAGGAACGGGCAAGTTCAGCCACTAAGTTAGCAAAGGCGTAAGGATTTTTTTGCGATGGCGCTGAAGAAAATGATGAAAAAAAAATATGCGATTTTCTGGGTGGGACTGGTTCTGCTGTGCGGGACGCTGATGGCGCTGACGACGGAAGCCCGGGAGATGATCGACCAGACCGGCCGGACCGTGAACGTGCCGGAGTCCCCGAAGCGGGTGGTGTCACTGGCGCCGAGCATCACGGAAATTATTTATGATCTGGGCTGCGAAGACCGCTTGAAAGGCGTGACCACCTACAGTGATTTTCCTGAAGCAGCGAAAGCCCTGCCGAAAGTCGGCTCCTACGTATATCTGGATCTGGAAAAGATCGTTTCCTTAAAGCCGGATCTGTGCATCGGCATCAAGGACGGCAATCCAAAAGAGACGGTCATGCGATTGGAAGCATTGGGCATTCCCGTCTACGCAGTGAATCCGCGAAGCCTTGCGACGATTCATTCGACTGTAATTGAAATCGGCGATCTGCTGGAGGCCCCGGCGGCTGCCCGGCGCGTGGCAGATACGATGCAGGAACGGCTGGATCATGTAAGGCGCAAGGTCCAGACGGCCGGGCCTCGTCCCCGGATTTTTTTTCAGATCGGCATTGCACCCATCGTATCGGCGGGATCGGATACCTTTATTCATGAACTCATTGAAGCGGCCGGCGGTGTCAATCTGGCCGGAACTTATACCGGGTACCCCCGGTTTTCCTTTGAAGAGATCGTGGCGGCCGGGCCGGATATGCTGATCATCACCTCCATGGACCGGGAGCAGGCATTCGAGGAGGCCCGGAACACCTGGCGGAAGTGGCACACGATTCCGGCGGTGAAAAATGACCGGATATTTTTGGTGGATTCCAATCTTTTTGACAGGCCCACCCCCCGGCTGATGGACGGTCTGGAAATCCTGGCCCGGCTGATCCATCCGGAGCTCGATTTTGACAAGGACAGGCAGTAAATCATGTCATCGGTAGTTAAAAGAATTGCGGGCGTTTCCATTCTCATGAGCCTTTTGCTGGCCGCTGCCATGATCCTGGGACTTTGTCTGGGGTCTTCGGGGCCGGGCGTCCGCTCTGTCGGTGAATTGATGAACGGGTTGTCCGATCCGGAATCGCTCTATTACACCATTGTATGGAAAATCCGCCTGCCCCGGGTGCTCATCGCGGCTTTGGTGGGAGCGGCCCTATCCGTGGGAGGATTGGTTTTTCAGGCGATCTTGCGCAATCCCCTGGCCGAACCTTATATTCTGGGGATTTCCGGCGGAGCCGCCATCGGCGCCATTTTCGGGATTTTATTAAACCTGTCCCGATTTCCGGGGGTCAGTCTGTTTGCGTTTTTCGGGGGCATGGGGACCCTGTTTCTGGTGCTCTTGATTTCCGGCGGAAAAACCCTGATGAAAAAAGAGTTTCTGCTCCTGGCCGGGGTCATGGTCAACGCCTTCTGCTCGGCGGTGATCATGTTTCTGATCTCTTTAACCCAGGATGCGCGCATTCATAATATCATGTTCTGGCTCATGGGGGACCTTTCCTCCGGCGGCGGGGACGAGGCCTTGATCATGGCGATCCTGCTTCTTCCCTGTTTTGTGGGGATTTTCTGGTTTTCAAACGCCATGAACCTGCTCCTCATGGGAAAAGAAATGGCCCTTTCCATGGGGGTCCACGTCAAACTCATCACCGTGTCCCTGCTGGTTCTCACTTCGTTTATGGTAAGCGCCACGGTCTGCTATTGCGGGCTGGTGGCCTTTGTCGGACTGGTGATTCCCCATCTCCTCCGTCTGATGTTCGGGGCCGACCACCGGGTCCTGGCCCCGGCCTGTGTGTTCGGCGGCGGAGCCTATCTCGTGATCTGCGATCTTCTGGCCCGGACCCTGCCGCCCCAGGGGGAAATGCCTGCCGGCGTCATCACGGCCTTGATCGGGGCTCCGGTGTTTATTTTTCTGCTGAAAAGGACGGAATAATGACGGTTTCCGTTTCCGTGAAAAATCTGTCCCACGCCTATGACGGAGTGCCGGTGTTAAACAATCTGTCCTTTACCGTGGACCGGGGCGAGATTTTTATCGTCATCGGCCCCAACGGGTCGGGCAAAACCACCCTGATGAAGATGATCGCCGGTCTGATTCGGCCGCAAACCGGGGACATCGCCATCGATGGAAAATCCATCCGGAAATACCGGCGAAAAGCCCTGGCCCGGCGCATCGCCTTTGTGCCCCAGCAGATTCCCATGGATTTTCCGTTTGTGGTGGAGGATATGGTATTGTTCGGCCGGTCCCCGCATCTGGGAACCTTCGGACTGACATCCGCGGAAGACGTTCGCCATGCCCGGCAGGCCATGGCGTTCACTGAGGTTACGCATCTGGCCCGGCGGCACCTGAACCAGCTTTCCGGCGGCGAGTGCCAGCGGGTTTTTATCGCCCGGGCCATTTGTCAGAATCCGGAAATTATGGTTCTGGATGAACCCACTGCGTCACTTGACATCGCCCATCAGCTCCGGATCATGGACATGATGGAAAAAATGAAGCAGGAAAAGGACATAACGGTGATCATGGTGTCCCATGACGTGAATCTGGCCGCCATGTATGCGGACACCTTGATGCTCATCCACAGGGGAGAAAAGATCCGGGTGGGGTCCCCGGCTGCGGTGTTGACTTACAATACTCTTGAATCGGTTTACGGATGCCCGCTGCTGGTGGACGAGAGTCCTCTGGACCGTCTGCCCCGGGTGACGCCGGTGCCGGGGCGCTATATCCGAAGCGATCTGGTGATTAATTGTGACTAAATAAGCGCGGACTATCGATAAAAAGGGTTTGGGGGTATATACAATATCTGGGGGTGGCCGACTTCGCCGGAATACGCAGGAGGGGGCTAATTTTTGGAAAAACCTTCAAATCTCTATTGAATTTGCGTAAAAAGCATAACTTGTTCAGATCCTTCTCAAATGACAGGTCGTCTAAAATTTGGATTCAAGCAGCTTTAATTCGTTTCAACTCAGCAATATCAATAAACTGTCTCGTTTTCCAAAGATCATATTGGAGCTGAAGCCGTAACCACCCCTCAGGAGTGCGACCAAAGACTTTTGACAACCTCAATGCCATTTCGGGGCTAATACCTGATCGCCCATTTAATAGCGCAGAGAAAGTTTTTCTTGTAACACCAAGTGCCCTTGCTGCTTCCGTTACGTTAATTTCTAACGGCTCAACGCAGAATTCTCTTATGATTTCGCCTGGATGAGGCGGATTATGCATACCCATTTTTCCTCCTAATGATAATCTTCATAGTTAATATCAAAAGTGTCACCGGTTTGAATTTTGAATGTAATACGCCAATTCCCACTGACAGTGACCGCCCACGTTCCTTTGCGATTACCCTTAAGCGGATGCAATCCCAAACCGGGCAAATCCATATCTTCAAGAGTTTCAGATGTTTCAAGGAGTGCGAGAATTTTCCTGATTCGGCTTATATGTTGGGGGTCCACCCCGCTCGCGATGCCGGATTCGAATAATCGCTTAAGCCCTTTATGTTTGAATTTTTGAATCATTATTTTTTAGTGTAACCAGGTACGTGATGGGTGTCAAGAGGAGTTCCGGTTATGTGAAGGATGCCTCAGGGAACCGACAGGAATGCAAAATTTTCCAAAAGCGAGCACTATCGATAACAAGGGAAGCGTTTTGGTTTTGGGGCATATACAATATCTATGTGAGGTGGGCAAATTTTAAAAAAACTTCAGCCTTTCGTTTTCAGTCTTTTCAGGTTGGCCCGGGCGAACTCAATCCCCGGATCAATGCCAAGGGCAATGCGGTAATAGGCGACAGCCTTGTCCGTTTCCCCCATGTCCCGGTAATTGGACGCGATATTAGCGTAGTCGATTGCAGAGGACGGATTCAGGCGGATGACCTGTTCAAAGCAGCGGATGGCCGTTTCATGCTCTTTTAACATGAAATGGCAGAATCCCATGAGATTATAAATATCGGTCCGCTCCGGGTCAATGGCCGCGCCTTTTTCAAGAACGGCCAAGGCGTTTCTGTATTCCCCCGTCTCTTTCAGGCAGACCCCCATATAGGAATAAATGCTGGGGATGTCCTGATGATCCGGATTCAGGTCCCGAGCGGATGCAAACCATCGGTATGCGGTTTCCGCATCTTCCAGGGCCAGATGGCAGGTGCCCAGATAAAAGGGGACATAATAAGTGCCGGGCAGGATTTTTTGGATTTCAGAGAGTTTTCTGACGGCGGTTTCCGGTGGATATTTTTCAGTGATCAGTTTGCATGCGAACATGCCCACGCTGGTTGCGGCGGCCCGTTCCCTGAAATGCGCCCCGGGAATCATGGAATAAAATGCCGGGATTTCAAGACCGGGATGGGTGGTGGCCACTGTGATGACGTCAAACTCTCTGACGGACAGGGCCGACAGGCAGTTTTCCACTTCGACCCGGATGTTCGGGTGGGAAATATCCGGCAGATCGGACAGCCGCACCTGTTTGTCCGGATGGGTGACGTAGCGGGCGTCATCAAGCCGGTGGAATTTGGGCAGGCCCGAGGCCACGAAGTTGGACCCGGTGTTGAAATCCCCGCCGAGCTGGGCCGTTTCCGTGAGTGCCCGGCTGAAGGCTTTATCCGGGTTCGGGGTGGTGCCGGCGGTCCAGACGATTTCACTTTTTTCCGGAAACGTGGATGGATCAATGGCCATCACCCCCACGGTGGGAATCCCCATGTCCAGTGTGAAATCCGATACATAGAGGCGGATGTCGTTTTTTCGGTATTTTGCCAGAAGTCCCTGAACGGCCGGGTCCGTTGCTGATTCCGGAAGAATGCCGGGGACCGGCCGTTTTTCCCGGCAGATAACGGCTGAAACGTGGCGTTCCACGACTTCACAGATGCCCTGGCACAGGGCTTCCTCAACGCAGTTGCCGGCGGAGGTCCCGTTGAACTCATTGATGGCGAAAAACCAGTCAAAGGGTACTAACGTTTTTTGTCCGTTGGTCAGGTTAAACCCCCAGGTCCATTTCATGGGAATGTCTGAAAAAATCTTCCTGGTTTTTTCAAGATCATTGGAGGCGTCGTGGACCGATTTGGCGATCATGCCAAGGGGCATGGCCCGGTCTTTGAGATTATTCCATGTATCTATGACGAAATTGGCCGGGTCCGCCGCAAAATGATAAAAACTGTAACGCTCCACCAGCTCCATGACAGCAGAGGTTTCCGCCTGGACCGGGGTTGCGCCCTTGCCCATCTGCTTGCGGGTGCCGGTCAGCCGCTCAGCGTCGGCCCCGCAGACGCTGAAATAGACGGGGATATCCAGCCGCCCGTTGTCTATGCGTACGGTCTCTTCGAGAATGCTGAGCTTGAGGCGTAAAAATTTCTCCCGCACGGTT
>PCSG01000196.1:0-147 GCA_002772195.1 Desulfobacterales bacterium CG23_combo_of_CG06-09_8_20_14_all_51_8
GACGGGGACCCGGTGGCGGCGTCGCGCAAGTGCTACCATTGCATCCTCGACCGGATTCAGGAGATGGTCGACCCGTCCGAACTGTCGATCATAGGCCTCGGCGTCTGCGGGTCCGGCCGTCAGATCGCCGGACTTCATGCGTTGACC
>PCSG01000196.1:189-2800 GCA_002772195.1 Desulfobacterales bacterium CG23_combo_of_CG06-09_8_20_14_all_51_8
GTGTATTTTGATCCGGACGTGGACACCCTGTTTGAAATCGGGGGCCAGGATGCGAAATACACATATATCACGTCCGGCGTGCCCTCTGATTACGCCATGAACGAAGCCTGTTCCGCAGGCACCGGGTCCTTTCTGGCGGAAGCGGCCCATGAAACCTTGGGAATTCCCGTCGAAAACATTGCCGAAGTCGCACTCCTGGCTGAAAATCCGCCGAATTTTAACGATCAGTGCGCCGCATTTATTTCATCCGACATTAAAACCGCCATTCATGAAGGCATTGACCCTTCTGATATTGTCGCCGGCCTGGTCTATTCCATCTGCATGAATTACAACAACCGGGTCAAGGGCAACCGGCCGGTGGGCCGCAAAATTTTCATGCAGGGCGGCGTGTGCTATAACCGCGCCGTTCCCCTGGCCATGGCTGCCCTCACCGGCAGAAAAATTATTGTTCCGCCGGAACCCGGCCTTATGGGTGCTTTCGGGGCCGCGCTTGAAATTAAAAAAAGAACGGAACTGGGCCTGATCCGTGAAAACCAATTTGATCTTAAAGCCCTTTCCGAACGGAGCGTGGGATACGGAAAGTCTTTTACCTGCCGGGGCGGGCGGGAACGATGCGACCGGGGATGTGCAATCAGCATTATCGAACTGGAAGGCAAAAAATTTCCTTTTGGCGGGGCCTGCAACCGGTATTACAATCTGCGGCACCAGCTCACCTATGATGTGGAAAGCCTTGATCTGGTCCGGGCCCGGGAAAAACTGATTTTTCCGCCTCAGGTCCAGGCATCCCTGTCTGGGATTCCACAGGCACCTCCGGCAAAACCTCGAAAAACCATCGGGATCAACAAAAGTTTTCTGGTCAATAGCTTCTATCCGTTTTATGAGGCGCTTTTTTTGGAAATGGGTTTTGCGCCGGTACTTGCCAAAACCCTTTCAAAACCTGGAATTGACCGTAAAAACGCGGCATTCTGTTATCCGGCCGAACTTGCCCATGGGTTTTTTCACGGCCTGATCCAGCGCGACAACCCCCTGGATTATATTTTTCTTCCCCATATCCATTCCATCCCTGTTGAAAAGAGAACGGCCGATCCCCAGACCTGCCCGTTTGTCCAAGGTGAACCGTATTATCTTCAAGCCGCCTTTGGCCCGGAAATAGAACGCCTGAAAAATCAGGGGACCCGGATTCTTTCGCCGTTTGTGAATATGCCCGGCAGTCTGGCGGACGCCCGGGAAGCCATGATGCAGACAGCCGAACAGATGGGGATTGTCCGCAAATCTGCCATGGCAGCTTTTGATCGAGCAATGCGGGTCCAGCAACAGTGCTTTGACAAAATGAAATCAATGGGGCAGGGGGTTTTAGAGGATCTGGCGGCAAACCCGGAAAAAATCGCCATCGTGGTTTTCGGCCGGCCATACAACGCCATGGTGGAGGAAGCGCACATGGGCATTCCCCATAAATTCGCTTCCCGGGGCGTGACCGTAGTCCCCTTTGATTTTTTACCCTTTGAACAGGAAGACGCCAAACAGAACATGTACTGGGGCATGGGGCAGTTGATTTTAAAGGCCGCGCGGTTGGTTCAAAAACATCCCCAGCTTTACGGGGCCTATATCACCAATTTTTCATGTGGACCGGATTCGTTTCTGATTACCTATTTCCGAGCCATTATGGGTCGCAAGCCGTCTCTGACCCTGGAACTGGACAGCCATACCGCAGACGCCGGTCTTGAAACCCGGATCGAAGCGTTTTTAGATATTGTCCGGCAGTACCGGCAGATAATGTTTTCGGAAAAACCGGCTGTCTTGAAAAAAACCTTTACCCCTGCCCGGACTTTTCTAAAACGACAAACCCCCTATGTTCGGACATCGGCGGGCGTCGATCTGCCCGTGACCGACCCTCGGGTCACGCTCCTCATCCCTTCCATGGGCCGGATTTCCACCCAGGCCATCGCCGCTGTCTTTGCCGACGCAGGATATCATGTGGCGCCCCTTCTGCCGACGGACGACGCTGTTTTAAAACTGGGACGGGCCCACACTTCCTGCAAGGAATGTCTGCCGCTCATTCTGACCACCGGCACCCTGCTGGATTATGCGTATCATCAAAAAAAAATAGGCGAGGTCCTGGTGTATTTCATGCCATCGGCCTCGGGTCCCTGCCGGTTCGGCCAGTACGCTGTTTTCATGGAGGACCTGATCTGCCGCCTTGGGCTTTCGGATGTGGCGGTTTTTTCCCTGACATCGGACAACACCTATTCCACCATGGGCAAAGGATTTAATAATAGAAAAGCCTGGTGCGCCATTGTGCTGGGCGACCTGATGGAAGATGCGCATGCCATGCTGCTGGCCAATGCCCTTGATTCGGTTTTCGCGGAAGATGTGTTTAACGCCGCCCTTGCATCTCTTTTGAAGGCGCTGCTCAGGGGCGGTTTTGATGATTTACGGCGGGAGCTTGGGTATCAGATCGGCCAGTTGTCCGCGATTCCCGTGAAGCGGCCTTACAAAGAGGTGCCGAAAATTTTGCTGACCGGTGAAATTTTTGTCCGGCGGGATGCTTTCTCTCGTCAGCAATTAGGTGAACATCTGGCGAAAATGGGATTTGCGGTAGCTTGTTCGCCGG
>PCSG01000212.1:0-1037 GCA_002772195.1 Desulfobacterales bacterium CG23_combo_of_CG06-09_8_20_14_all_51_8
AATTATATTATTATCAAATGGTTAAATCGATCTTGGGGCTAATCCGAGGGGAAGATCCGTTATAAAACGAACGTTATATAATTTTTCTTATTTAAAGAATTCAAAGCTGGCTGTCAACTGTTAAAAATGCTTATTGATAAGGATAAATAAGGCGGGGCCGCAGATCAAAAAAAGAGGGGGATTAGAAAGTTTCAATGAAATTTGAAATCCAGAAAGGACCGGAAGAACCGTTCGCCCGGTCTTCCCGATTGCAGCCGCTGACAATGCGGGGAACGGGTGTGGGAAACATGAGGGTGCCCCGGAACCATTCGGGAATCAGAATATCCCCCAGCCAGGGGATGTCCACGGAAATATAATCGTCAAGGATATTTACCAAAAAATCGCCGTAATAGCCGATTTCATCGTCAGCGTCGAGCTGCCCGTTCCCGTTTTTATCCAGCACCGCCACCAGATAAGCGGTGCGCTCGGTGTCCTCGCCGTGATCCACGCCCTTGATCAGGGGTTCCGGGGACTGGTTGTTTTCCCAAACCACCACCTGATCATAGAGGGCCGTGAGAATGGGCAGTTTTCGGGGCGAGCAGGGATCGGTGCGAGTGCCGATGCCGATATAATCATAATCCACCGGCGAAATCACGTCCATGCCCAGAAGATAATCCACGTCAATACCCAGTTCAATCTCACCGGCCAAGGAAACCCCGACGGAAACGCCTTCCACATGAATGGCCAGGATCAGAAGTTTGGCCCCCAGGGAATCAAAACTTCCGGCACCGCTCAAGTCAATGGCATAATCAATGTTTGATGAAAAATCATAAATATTTTTATTGATGTGAAACTCATATCCCTGGGATGGAACGATATTTTTTCCGTAATTGAGTTTCGTGGTGAACTGATAGGTGTCCTTATTAATCACCAGTCCCAGTTTATCACCCCGGGTGGGCCGGGGGAACCCGCCGGTGAAATCCCGGTCCCACAAGGCCGCGATGATGACGGAATCTCCGGGAACCAGGTCTGTTGTGGAAAGATCAATGTCAAAATAC
>PCSG01000212.1:1046-1565 GCA_002772195.1 Desulfobacterales bacterium CG23_combo_of_CG06-09_8_20_14_all_51_8
CGGATCATTCAGGATGTCGTTGGGATTGTCCGAATCAAAAACCAGGACAAAAACCGGCCCTTGGCCCTTCAGGTAGTCATCGGATACGGAAAACGCCCCGGCAATGGACATGGGGATTTCAGAAGCCTGCTGGACGGTATATTTAAATTCAATATCAATGCCGGAGAGGGCGGTTCCGTCGTCAATGTTCAGAAGGGTTGAATAGTCCTCTCCCCGGCTGTAAAATCCGATTTTATCCCCCCCGTCCACGGTGTTGCTGCGGTTGGCGTCGAGCAGGGCAAGCACCTGCACTCCTGTTATGGGCACGTTTTTGCCATAAGGGAGGATATCGATGGTGTAGGCTGCTGGTGATGTTGATTTGACAAGGGTTTCATAGCCGATGACGTGGTTGAAATCCAGACCGGTAAAATCCGAAGACAAAACATCGCCGGCATAGGCCACCAGAATCACGCTGCCGGAGTCGTTTCCCAGAACCGCGCCGGAAATGGATGCCTCATAATCAAAGACTTCCCGATTGAT
>PCSG01000212.1:1649-3998 GCA_002772195.1 Desulfobacterales bacterium CG23_combo_of_CG06-09_8_20_14_all_51_8
AGCGCCTTTCGTAAAATTGGGAATTCCGCCCACAAAATCCCGGTCCCACAGGCCTACGATCAGGACTTCATCATCCGGGCAGATCCCGGTTTTTGACAAATCAAATTCAAAATCCGTGGTCCCTCCCGGCACTTTTGAAAAATATAAAATTGATGCAAACGGGTCATCCACCACTCCGGCCGGGTCCGACCCGTCGAGCACGGCGACATACACCGGCGGTGAGTCTTTTGTATATGTCGACGGCAGGGTGAATTCTCCGAAAAGGACCATGTCCACCCCGCACGTGGGCCGGACATCAAACTTGAATTCCAGGTCAATGCCGGTCAAGGCTGTGCCGTCTTCAATGGTCAGCAGGGTGGAAAATTCTTCTCCCTGCCCGTAAAACCCGATTTTATCGCCGGCGTCCACGGTATTGCTGCGATTGGCGTCGAGCAGCGCAAAAATCTGAACGTTTTCAACCGGCACATTTTTACCGTAGGGCAGGATGTCCAGGGTATAATTTAGGGGCGACCCTGATTTTTCAATGGTTTTAAACCCCATGACGTCATTGAAATCCAGACTCGTAAAATCCGAGGATTCAATATTTCCGGCATAGGCCACGAGCGTCACCGGACCCGCGTCATTTCCCCGGATGGTGCCGGAGACCGAAGCCTCATAATCAAACACCTCCCGGGTGATATCCAGATGAAATCCGGAATTCTCGCCTGCCTTGAGAGCTACCGCCGGAGAAATCTTCCCCTCCTCCACATAGATGCCGATAAAATCGCCCGGCGTGAAATTGGGAAATCCGCCCGCAAAATCCCGGTCCCACAGGCCCACCACCATAATCTTATCCCCGGGGCAGATGCCGGTTTTGGAAAGATCAAAGGAAAACTCCGTCTGACCGCCGGGGATTTTCGAAAAATACAGCACCGAAGAGAAGGGATCATCCAGGACTTCGGAAGGATTTTCCCCGTCAAACACCGCGACGTAAACCGGCGCTGAATTTTCCGTGTATGCCGCAGGCAGAATAAAATCTCCGAACAGGGTCATGTCCACCCCGCACGGGGGCCGAACGTCAAACTTGAATTCAATAAAAATTTCCGTCAGGGCCGTGCCGTCATCAATCGTCAGCAGGGTTGAAAAATCCTCTCCCTGTCCGTAAAACCCGATTTTATCACCGGCGTCCACGGTATTGCTGCGATTGGCGTCGAGCAGTGCAAAAATCTGAACGTTTTCGAGGGGAACGTTTTTGCCGTAAGGCAGGATATCCAGGGTATAATTTAAGGGCGAACCTGATTTTTCAATGGTTTTAAACCCCATGACGTCATTGAAATCGAGATCCGTAAAATCCGAAGATTCAATATTTCCGGCATAGGCCACGAGCGTCACCGGACCGCTGTCATCGCCTCGGATGGTGCCGGAAACCGAAGCCTCATAATCATATACTTCCCGGGTGATATCCAGATGAAATCCGGAATTCTCGCCTGCCACAAGGGCAATCGACGGCGAGATTTTCCCCGCTTCCACATAGATGCCGATAAAATCGCCTTTCGTGAAATTGGGAAATCCGCCCGCAAAATCCCGGTCCCAAAGGCCCACCACCATGACCTCATCCCCGGGACAGATGCCGGTTTCAGACAAATCCAGGGAGAATTCCGTCACACCGCCCGGCACTTTAGTGAAATAAAGCACCGAAGAGAAGGGATCATCCAAAACCCCGGAAGGGTTCTCTCCGTCAAACACCGCGACATACACCGGCGCTGAATTTTCCGTGTATGCCGCAGGCAGAATAAAATCTCCGGACAGGGTGATGTCTGATCCGCAGGGCGGCTTCACCTCAAATTTAAATTTCAGATCGATGCCGGTGAGGCGCGAGCCGTCATCGACCGTCAGCAGGGTGGAAAATTCTTCCCCCTGCCCGTAAAATCCGATCTTGTCCCCTGCGTCTACGGTATTGCTGGCGTTGACATCGAGCAGCGCAAAAATCTGGATGTTTTGGATGGGCACGTTTTTACCGTAAGGCAGAATGCCGATGGTGTAATCCACTGGTCCGTCGGCCTTGGTCAGGGTTTTGTATCCCACCACCGAGTCAAAATCCAGACCTGAAAAATCCGATGAATCAATGTTTCCGGCATAGGCCACAAGCGTCACCGGGCCCCTGTCATCGCCTATGATGGCACCGGAAATCGATGCCTCGTAATCAAACACTTCCCGGGTGATGTCGATGTGATACCCATCGTTTACGCCTTCATGCAGGCGGATGGCCGGGGAAATTTTCCCCTCTTCGGCATAGACGCCGATCACGTCTCCCTTGTCCGGGAAGGGCACGGCCCCTGCATAATTAGGGATTTGCAATTTATTAATATA
>PCSG01000047.1:0-109 GCA_002772195.1 Desulfobacterales bacterium CG23_combo_of_CG06-09_8_20_14_all_51_8
AGGTCCGCGTCAATGGTCTCAAACGTCAGCCGCTCCAGCCCGAAGAGCGCCGGCGTAAATCCAACGGCGCTGTCTTTGACCGTCAGAGTGGCGCTCCCTTTTCCACCGG
>PCSG01000047.1:161-2625 GCA_002772195.1 Desulfobacterales bacterium CG23_combo_of_CG06-09_8_20_14_all_51_8
ATAGTTTTCAAATCGCTGAATTGCCGGTATCCCTCCGATTTGAACGCCGCTGAGAAGTCCTTCTATGTCAAACTTCGGACTCATGCGTATTTCTGCAATGCGCAGGGTGGAATCCAGGTGCCCTCCATAGAAATTGCCAGCGATGATGATTGTTTTTTGCACTGAGAACATCGACGGCAGGGCCAGACGAACAGCGACGCGGTCGGCTCCCACCAAGGGCTGGTTGTGGTGGCTTATATTCACAGCGGACAATTTCAAGTCGGCCGGAAAACCCGGTTTCAGGTCCTGGATGGACAGAGTCATGCCCGGATACATCTTGTTGACCTGATGATTGATATAAGCGGTGACGGCATCCCCGGGGAACAAGGTATACAAAAAAAATAACGTAATCGCGATGATATAAGCGGTATAGGCAATCTTCTTTTTCATCAATGCATTTTTCCTGCCTCAAAACATGGCACTTCAGGACTCAAAGGTTTCCACCTGAAGCACGGCCGTGACCAGGCCGCTGTCCTTGCCGGTTTGGGTAATTGACAGCCGCTTGACCATCACCATGTTATTTGCGGTTTCCACTTTGAATAAATAGGCTATCAAATCCTTCATGGTCACTTCCTGAAGTTTTAACTCCACCCGTGAAATTTTTAAGCCGGAATCCTCTTTTACCGTGGAGGAAGGTTTCATATAGGCAATATGGTCTTTGAGATTAGTGTCCCCGGCAAGCTGATCCAGAAAGGAAAAAAGCGTAAAATTGGCGGCCCGGTTCCGCAGCCCCTCCTGGGACGATTCCAGTTTTTCCTGCATGTCCAGGTATTCGGCGCGCAGCAGTTTCATATCCAGCAGCATCGCCTGCTTGCCGGAGACCTGCTCCTGGAGGGCATCGCGTTTTTCAAAGACAGGGAAAACAATAAACTGCGCAATGAAAAAAACCGATAAAAACAGCGCAGCCCCGCTGACGGCCAGTTTTTCCCGCTGATTTAAATTGAGATTCAAATTCATCCGATAGTCACGCTTACCCGTTATAAATCGATTTTCAGTTTAAACTGAATCCGGTTGGTGGATTTTTCAAGATTTGCCGAACTGATGGTAATATTTTTAAAAATGCCGGGGCTTTCCAGTCGGTTTTTGATGTCGTCGACATTATTGAAGGAATCCGTGTCGCCGGAAATTATAAGGCTTTCGTCTCCCCGGACAAAGCTGGTCAGTTCCACATCCTGCTGATCCGGAATCCGGGAGCTGATTTCATTTAAGATGTCGATGTTTAAAATTTCCGTTGCCATATCCCCGGTAAAGGCGTTTTTCTCGCGTTCCTGAGCCATCCGGGCCTTCATCTGAGCAAAGGGATCGTCAATTTTTTCGACATCCGGAAAGGTGGATTGAAAAATAAATGCAATCTGGCGGTTTAAGGCATTGACATCCTTCTGCAAAAAATGCGCTTTAAACAGCACATTAAACATCACCAGGACAAATACAAACGCAGCGAGAAGTCCGGTCCGGATGAATTCGTTTTTATACTCTTCCCAGTATTTTTTGACAATGGAGCGTTCCTCGGAAAAATTAATCGTGCGCAGCCCGGCAATTTCGATGGCGGCCAGGGCCAAGGCATTATTGCTCCGGGAGGCGTCCAGGGGCAGTTCGCTTAAAATCGTGAGACTGGGGTTTACAACCGCGAACATGTCCACAAAACTTGCCGGAACACTCAGTGTCTCTTCGATGGTCTGGACCAGAACGCCGCTGCCAGCGCTATTTCCGGACAGGAAAAGACGGACAGGCTCAAAATCCGTGGCAAACAGCGACTCAAAAGACGCTATCACCTGCATGATCTGGTTGCAAAGTTTTCCGGCTTTTAACCGCGGATCGCTAATGGGGGAATAAAAGGACCGGGCGCTGTAAACATAACCGGATTTTACGGTAAAAACAGTGATGTATTTTTCATCCAGGTCAATGAATATAAAGTCTTTATCCGGCTCTATAAATTTTGACAGGCAGACCACTGAAGAAAAACCGCCGGGGGCGATAATAAACGGTTCAATATGCAGTTCCTTGAGGGCTTCAAGGATTTTCCGAATCTCGGATGTTTTGACCACACCGACCAGAATATCGGTTTTCCCCGCCTGTTGAATGGTCTCAAAATCCATGGTGACTTCATCCACCGGATACGGGAGGGTGGGCTCCAGTTCAAACGGCAGAACCTGACGGATTTTTTTCCGGTCCTTGAACGGCACCTGAAGATTGCGGTAGGAAACAAATTCCGCTGAAATCGAAACAATGGGCTCCGTGCCGCTGACGTGCATGTCCTGGATGACTTCGGCCAGGGTCCGGGAGATGTCATGCCCTCCGCCGTGTTCCGGATCATCGATAGTGTCCGCATACGCAGCAAACCGCTGGGCGGAAATTCGGTTTCCCTTGATGCTGTTTTCAACCAGCAATGCGAAAATGCCGTCATCCCGGATATCAATGGAAAGAA
>PCSG01000047.1:2637-3036 GCA_002772195.1 Desulfobacterales bacterium CG23_combo_of_CG06-09_8_20_14_all_51_8
TTAATTTGTTACTCTACCCTATTCATGCGTCCAGTTTAACACCTTACAGTACCATTTGCCGGATTCTTCATTTTTTTCCCGAAGGACAATCACCAGGGCGGTTTTCCGGATGTCCCCAAGTGCGGCGAAACATTCGATGCGGAAAATATCACTCTGGGTGGTGATGAGTTCCGCGTCGATATCCACATCGCCGCATCCGGGCACCTCTTTATACCAGGTCGGACCGGCAAGATCATAAACAAACTGGCCGTTGGCGGTTTCAATTCGGTAATTGTAAATCTCAGTGGCAAGAAATTCCTGGCCGATGGGCAGGAGGACCGCAAGCACCGGCAGTTCCGCCGTGTTGATATTGATTTTTCCGGCATAGGTGAATTTGTCGTTTAACTTGGAAATTCCATG
>PCSG01000103.1 GCA_002772195.1 Desulfobacterales bacterium CG23_combo_of_CG06-09_8_20_14_all_51_8
GGATTCCGGCTTTCGCCGGAATGACAATAAATTGTTTTTTTGACTTTTTACGAGACCATCAGACTTGACCCCGCCCCCTTTTTAAAATAAGGGATTTCCGAAGAACAAAGATACCTGTTTACGACGGGGAGCATGCTTTTTTTTATTTCTCCCGCAGAGGCGCTGGGACGCAGAGGGAGGATCTTTTGGGGGCATTATCCTCTGCGCCTTTGCGTCTCTGCGCGAATCATTTTTTGGCCGGCATTCAGGTATATTAATTTTTCAGTGTTCCCTAAAATTGATCGAAAGTCCTTTATTTTTTCACATAAGTCCTCCGGAATCCATCCAGAATATAGACAAATACCGGAACCACCAGCATCCAGGAACATATCCGGAAATAATCCTGGAGTGCCCAGGCAAAATGGGACGTGACAAACGGCTGCTGAAAAATCAGCACGATAAACATCAAAAACCCGACCAGGGTCAGGGGAATCAGAAAATACCGATAGAGCGGGTGATGCACGGCGTTGGAATGACTGATAAAATCCAACTTGCTGTACATGAGCAGCGACACCAGCACCACCGCCACACTGAGAATCCCGATATGGTCGAAAAATGTAAAACACAGCAAGGCCGCAATGGCCCCGGCCGGAGAGGGCATGCCCTCGAAATCCTGTTTTTTGCTCTTGTCCGGGTTCTCCTGGAGCCGCACGGTAAAGCGGGCCAGGCGCAGGTGAACATAGGTGAAAAAAATCAGGGCCACCATCAGCCCCAGATAGGAATTTCCTCCCTTAATAAAAGAAAACCGAAGAAAAATAATCACCGCCGTGGCCAGCCCGAAAGTGGACAGATCGGTGGAGGAATCCAGACAGGCTCCGAAATCGGAATGGGATTTGAGCTTGCGAGCCAGGGGGCCGTCAAAGGCGTCGCAGGCTGCGGCGGCAAGAATCCAGAACAGGCAAACAAAAGGCTTCAGCCATTCTTCCATTTCCACTTCCGGCATGGCGAAATACACAGCCGTCACCCCGCACAGGTAATTGCCGATGGTGAACAGATTGGGTATCATGACAATATACCAGGCCCGGTCGGATTCTGCGAACTGGGAACGGGTATAGTCATTGACATAGGAAAAGGATTTGAAATAGGGAAACACGGAAATAATGGTGGCGAAACACAGGAGCAGCATGCCCCATAAAATAAAATTTCCAGGCAATGCCTTGGCGATGGGCTCAATCGGCACCGTATCCACCCCCAGCGCATGGGACCTTAAAAGGACAATATACAATACCGTGAACTGGATCCCGGTTTTAATTTTTCCCAGCCACCGGGCGGATGCGTCTTCCCCTTTTCGCCGAAGATTCATCCGCTGAAGCATGCTGATGATTTCCCTTGCAAAAACAATGAAGAGAACCCACCACCGGAGTTCACCAAACACCAGGGCGGTCACCGCCAGGCAGAACGTCACCCATTTATCCGCGGCCGGGTCCAGGGTTTTACCGTCTTCTGAAACCGCCTCCCACTTTCGGGCGAATTTTCCGTCCAAAAAATCAAAAATACAGATCAGGGCGAACGCCAAATGGAAGGTAAACGAACCGAAATAGTTATGAAATGCGTCAAAATAAAAAACACATAAAATCCACGCCCCCAGCGGAAACCGAAAATAACAGAGCATGTTGGGCATGTTTTTCGTGTTGCCGCCAAACAGGGGGTGTTCCGCGGGGCCGGTGGTTTGCCTTTTCGGGCCGAGAATTATCCGGTTCATCACGTAAACAACCATGATAATCACCGCCAGATTGACGAATTGCGCCAACACCAGAGGACCCATAAACAATTGTGTCATATGCTTTCCTATTGATCGAGTGCGATTATTCTCAAAAAAAAGAAACTTCCCATTTTTTTCCTATCAGAAAGCCGCCTGAATTGCCACACTTATATGAAATCGAAGTTAAAAACCAAAACGACCGGGACATGACCGCAATCTTCGGATTTTATAGAAATTTTATCTTAAATCCAAACAACTCCTTTACAAATCCACCATATATTGATAAGAGTCGGTTCCTCATATGAATCGCTTTAATCAAAAAGAAATCGAGTGCCGACGCACCTTCGGCATCATCAGCCATCCGGACGCCGGGAAGACCACCCTTACGGAAAAAATCCTGCTCTTCGGCGGGGCCATCCAGCAAGCCGGTTCCGTCAAGGCGCGAAAAGCGACCCGGCACGCGGTGAGCGACTGGATGGCCATTGAAAAGGAACGCGGCATTTCCGTGACCTCGTCGGTCATGAAATTCAATTACCGGGACTTTGAAATCAACCTGCTGGACACGCCCGGGCATCAGGATTTTTCCGAAGACACCTACCGGGTGCTGACGGCCGTGGACAGCGCCCTCATGGTCATCGACAGCGGGAAGGGCGTGGAACCCCAGACGGAAAAACTCATGGAAGTCTGCCGCATGCGCAACACCCCGATTATCACCTTTATCAACAAGCTGGACCGGGAAGGGCTGGGCCCCCTTGAAATCCTGGACGATATCGAAGACAAGCTCCAGATCGAATGCACGCCCCTGTCCTGGCCCATCGGCATGGGCAAACGGTTTAAAGGCGTGTACAACATCTACCAGAAACAGCTCCACCTGTTTGAACCCGGCCAGGAACGGCTGGGGCGGGTCGGAGTGGTTATCGAGGATCTGGCCGACCCGACGTTGGACGGTCTTCTGGGAGGCCAGGCCGATGAACTCCGCAATGATATCGAACTGCTGGAAGGCGCGGCCAATCCTCTTGACCTCGACTATTTTTTAAGCGGGGGCCAGACACCGGTGTTTTTCGGCTCCGCCATCAATAATTTCGGAGTCCGGGAAATGCTCGACGCATTTGTGGAGCTGGCACCCCCGCCCCGGCCCCGGGCCGCGGTTTCCCGGGAAGTGTCCCCCTATGAACGCCCGTTTTCCGGGTTCGCCTTTAAAATCCAGGCCAATATGGACCCGGC
>PCSG01000389.1:0-3238 GCA_002772195.1 Desulfobacterales bacterium CG23_combo_of_CG06-09_8_20_14_all_51_8
CCAGAACTTCAGCATCGGCTTTGGCATCATTATATGGGATGCCGGATTTTTGCGTGGGGTCGGATTCTTTTACCCCTTTCAAATGTCGCCCCAGACCGCAGGCGGCAATGGAGCTGACAAACAAAAACCGTTTAGCCCGGCCTGCGCAGGCTTCCAGCATGTTTTTGGTGCCGTCATAGATCGGGGCGTAAAACTGTTTTTTGGAGCCGTAATCCAGGACCCGGGCCGCCAGATGAAACACCACGTCCATGCCGTCCCCGATGCCGGTCAGGGTGCCCGGCCGGGTGATGTCGCCGCGGACGATTTCGGAAACATCCCCTGCGATACGGTCGCAGTTTTCGCCTGGCAAGGCCAGTGCCCGGAGGGTCCATCCCTCTTTTTTCAATTCCAGGCACAGCCGGGAGCCGATAAATCCTGTGGCTCCGGTGATCAGCGCTTTTTGGGTCATGGGTTCCTCCCTGCTTAAAATACGGATTTATCCTGTGTGAATTCCTTTTCGGGTGAAGATGGCCCGACAGGTTTCGATCTTTTCTTTCGGCATCCAGGCGGTCATTTCTTTCTGGTTTTTAAATGAATTCTGGATGCCGATTTTCTCATTTTTTTCATGCCAAAGGGGATTGTAGCCGAGGAGCCGGGTCTGCCGGACCCCCTGGTCCGCTAAAAATTCCGCGATCTGGGTCAGGTTCTTTTCCGTTGCGGTAATGTCCGGGATCAGCGGGGTCCGGGGGAGGAGTTCAAACCTCTTTGATGTGGACAGGGTGTTTAATTTGCTAAAATTTTTCAGAATCCGGTCGTTTTTTACGCCGCAGAAATTCCGGTGGGCGTCCGGGTCATAGAGCTTGATGTCATAGTAGATGCTGTCCACCCAAGGCAGAATTTTGTCGGCGAAGGCACTGAAATCAAACAGGCCGCAGGTTTCCACGAGCGTATGAATGCCTTCGGCTTTAAAACGGTTGAGCAGGCCGGATAAAAAATCCATGTGCAGAGTGGGCTCCCCACCGGACAGGGTCACGCCGCCCCCTGAATTTTCAAAAAAGGGTTTGTCTTTGGCCGCAAAGGCGACAATTTCTTCAACGGTCATTTCCCGTCCCACCATGGAAAGAGCCCCGGAAGGACAGTTTATAACACAGGCATTGCAAAGAGTGCACCGGGTCCGATCTATGAAAAACGGGTTGTTACGATCCAGAGCCTTTTCCGGGCAGATTTGGATGCAGGTATCGCAGCCCACGCATTCGTTTCGATCAAAGGAAATTTCCGGCGCGGCCCGTTTGCTCTCCGGATTGTGGCACCACACGCAGGATAAGGGGCATCCTTTAAAGAAAACCACGGTCCGGATGCCCGGCCCGTCATCTAAGGAATTGCCTTTGATGTCGAGGATGAGCGGGGTTTTGGGCGTTGTTTGAAGGCGTTTTTCGGCGTCCATTTTTTCGCTTTGGGTGAAGGTTTTATAAGTTTAAAGTGCCTAAAGTGAGCTAAAGTGACTAAAGTTGCGGACTGCGCTGACCGCGCGATTTTTTAATTAAGAATTCAATGCCGCAGGCATTTATCCATAACTTTAGATCACTCCAAACTTTAGATCACTTGTCACTTTTTTCGTTTCCCGCCAATCTGTTCAAAAAATTTATCAAACACCTGATCCAGCATCTTCTCTTTCAGCGTCAGTGGATTTTCATGCATGTAGTCCAGCAGAGTATTGTTGATGCCGGCGATGAACCCGTGCATCTGGCTCCACATCCAGATCATGTGAAACCTTGCCGCATCATCATCCATGGCGACGTCGCCCGCCGTTAGCTTGATGGCCTCCATGAAAAGGGCCGACACCTTCAGCGCGGTCTCCAGCTCGATGCGGGCCGCCGGTTCCATGGGGGTTCCCACATAATCCTTGAATTTCGGCACATGCCAGGTGAACATGAGGTTATATAGGTTGGCCTGTTCCAGGCCGAAAACAAGATATTCCCGGCCCATGGCTTTCAGTCGCTTCTGGGGGTCCGGATGGCTTGAAAAAGCCGTCTGGAACCGCTCATAAAGCTTTGCAAACCCGTGGGTGAGAATGGCCAGATACAGATCGTCCTTATTCTGATAATAATTATAGATGGTTTTGGCCGACACCCCCAGGCGGGAGCCGAGACTCCGCATGGAAAACCCGTCAAATCCCTTGCGGGACATCAAATCCAGGGCCTGTTCCAGGATTTGTTCCTTGATGGATTCGATTTCAGAGGGATCTCTTTTTGGGCGCGGCATGGCAGGGTCCTTTTATTAAGTCAACGTTGTTAAAGTAACGCCGTTGACTTTATAAGTCAATATTTTTTTCCAGGGTGGGACCCAGATGGAAATAGATGGCAATTGATTTGATTCACCATTGTTTTTTCGGTATGTTGAAAATGAATGCGGGTATCCGGTAATAGAAATTTTGATGAGGGTCAGGGGGGGGGATGATGGCAACAGACGATAAAGTATATCGGGCGCTTCAGAAGCATCTGGACCGGCAGCCGGTGGGGTTTCCAAAAACCCTTTCCGGAGCGGATATCAAGGTGCTTAAACACATTTTCACTCCCGGGGAGGCCCAGGTGGCGACGCATCTGGATTACCGGTTTGACTCCTTTGACGTCATCCGGGAAAGGGTGGCCTTGTCCGGCCATCTTTCGGAAAATTTAAAGGAAGTTCTCGACCGGATGGCGGAAAAAGGGGCCATTGGGTGCCGCCGCCGGGAGGGTGTTGATTTTTACTGCAACGTGCCCCTGGTGGTGGGGATGTATGAAGGGTTTAACAAATACCTGAGCCCGGAATTCCTCGCGGATTTCAACAAATATACCGCCTCTCCCGCCTTCGGAATCAGTTTTTTGGGCACGGCCATTCCCCAGATGCGCACCATTCCGGTGGCCGAAAGCATTCAGCCCGAACATCAGGTCAGCAGTTTTGATGAGGTGGCAGCCCTGCTTGAAGCCTCGCCCGGGCCCTTTGCCGTTCTGGAATGCATCTGCCGCAAGAAAAAAGCCATGGAAGGGGAAGTCTGCCGGGTGACGGACCGGAAAGATACCTGCATGGCGGCTGGGGATTCGAGCGCCGCCGTGCTGCGCCACGGTCTGGGCCGGGAACTGTCAAAACAGGAGGCCCTGGATCTGCTGCGGCAAAATACCCGGGAGGGGCTGGTGCTTCAGCCGTCTAACACCCGGGAGATCGAGTTCATCTGTTCCTGCTGCGGGTGCTGCTGCGGCATGATCAATTTGCAGAAGCAGCT
>PCSG01000389.1:3244-8703 GCA_002772195.1 Desulfobacterales bacterium CG23_combo_of_CG06-09_8_20_14_all_51_8
GCCCCTGGATTTCTGGGCCGCCAATTATTTCGCCGTCATGGATATGGATAAATGCACCCGGTGCGGGCTCTGCGCTAAAAAATGCCAGGTGGACGCCATTACCGTGACGCGGAAAGATAAAAAAATCATGGATGTTTCCGTAAATACGAAAAAATGCATCGGCTGCGGCAATTGCGTGGTCGCCTGCAAATTTGACGCGATTTCCCTGACGAAAAAGGAAAAGGAGGCTGTCCCGCCCAAGGATTTTGATGAACTGGCGGACGTCCTGATGACGCATAAAAAGGGGATGTGGGACAAGGTGCGGATGGTCACCCGGATGATTCTGGGATTGCCGCAAGGCCGGGATTCATATCCCGATAAGTGATTTATAGTGGATTCTGGACCCGGACACCGCGAATAATTTGTCCGTTGTTGAGATCTTCCGTCCAGATGATTTCACAGTGGGCGGTTTCCGCGGCAACGATGATCAATGAATCCCAGAAGGATATTCGGTTTATGATGCCGCAGTCGATTGCGTTTTTGATCATCTCCGGTGTAATTATCGTATAAATCCTCTCGTTTCCAGCTTTGCCCTTTAGAATCCGATTCTGAATGATCCATCAACTGGAAACACTCTTCAAGCCATTGGTTTGATTTAATATTAATGGTCTGCTCCAGGAGCATTCGAATGATGCCGTTCAAAGATGTTTTATGCGCTTCCGCATATCGCCTTCCGGATTTAATCAGGTCTTCATCCAGGGAAATGGTGATATTGGGCATAACTGGCCTCCTTTTTTAATTGTGCTGAGTTTTGAGCCCGGGCCTCTATTGCACATTATACGTACGCACATATTATGTGTCAAGATCGTCAGTAACAGGGCGCCGGAAACTTCGCCATTCCTTCCCCCGTTAATTTTTAGGCGGTATCTGATCCATGATGTATTCCGAAAGCGCTGTGATGGTGAGGCTGGGATTGACCCCCAGGTTGGCCGGCACCACGGAGCCGTCGGCCACACGGAGATTGGGATAGCCGAAAACTTGGCCTTTAAAATCCACCACGCCTTTGTCCGGGGATTCTCCCATGCAGCAGCCCCCTAAAATGTGGGCGGTGGATAAGGAGTTGAATGCCGCTTCCGGTATGGCGCTGAGCGGAATGCCGTCCATTTTTTCCGCCAGCCGCCGGGTGACTTCATTGGCAATGGGAATATAAGCCGGAGCGCGCCTCAGGCCCTTGGGGACTTTTGAATTCTGGCTTTTGGCTCCCAGACGCCACCATCTGGGCTTGTAATCCAGTTGCAGGTAATTTTCATCCGTCTGCATGACCAGTACGATAGAGGTTGATGATGCTTTTCCAAAAGGCCAGAGCAAAAGTGACAGAAATTGCAGGGGATGCCTGAGGATATTGCCGAGAAACCGAATCCCTCTGGGTATTTTTCCGCCGCCGCCCGTCATCACTGTCAGCAGGTTCAGCAGCACATCCGATCTTTTATTGTAGCGGACCATCTCAACGTGGGTGGAGTCGTCGGCATAGATCCCGGAGGTAATGGCGATCTGGTCGTTCCAGTTGATCTTTTTGTTCCGGGATTTGACGCCAAGCAGGGCCTCGGAATTCGTGCGGACGTAATTGCCCAATTGATCAGAAATATTCGGGAGCTGGCCGTTTTGCTTGCACTGGTTCAGGAGTTTGACGGTTCCGAGGACGCTGGCGGAAAAGACCACGCCCTTTGCCCGGAATGTTTTTTCCGGATGACGAAAACCCGTAGATTTTTTGGTAAAGACCTCGTAACCGCCGGTGCTTAACGGTTGAACGCCCGTGACCATGGTTTCCGGCAGAATACTTACGCCGAGTCCTTCGGCCAGGTAAAGATAATTCTTGTCCAGGGTGTTTTTGGCGCCTACCGGGCAACCCACCATGCAGGACCCGCAGAAGGTGCAGCCGGTCCGGTCCGGGCCTTTGCCGTTAAAATAGGGGTCCGGCACGGTTTTTTCCGGAGTACCGAAAAAAATGCCCACGTCGTTTTTATGAAACGTGTCCTTGCCGGTCAGTTCAATTCCCACTTGCCGCAGGCACCGGTCCGCCTCGCCGACCTGAGGACTTTGATTGGCGCCCAGCATTTTTTTGGCCGTTTCATAATACGGCATCATTTTTTCTTTGATCTTGCCCGGTCCCCATTCCGGGCGCTCAAACACCTTGTCCGGCGGAATCAGGAGCTGATTGGCGTAGACCAGACTGCCGCCGCCCACCCCGCCGCCATGGAATATCAGGGCATGCTTCAACTGGGTGACCATCTGATATCCATAGCAGCCGATGGCCGGCAGCCACAGGTTTTTCCGGACGTTCCAGTTGGTTTTGGGAAAGTCTTCGGTGTTCCACCGCTTCCCTTTTTCCAGGACCGCGACTTTATAGCCTTTTTCCGCCAGCCGGAGGGCCGAGACAGAGCCCCCGAATCCCGAGCCCACAACGATGTAGTCATAATCATATGCAGTTTGTTTGTTCATCGGTTCCCCCTTTTTTAAATCGTATATTTAACATGTTTTGGCTGAAAAGAATCATTTAATTTTTTAATGTTTCATTTCCATGGGCGCGGGGTAAAAAAAACAAACGCCCCGTGGTCGTGGGTATCCGGATCACGGGGCGTTTTTCAGGAACGAAGGAGTTTTAGCGCCATCGCAAGGAAAAGTGGCTGATTTTTAGAACTTGTAAACCATGTCGATATGATAGGTTTTGGGATCCTGGTCGATGTCCCGTTCCTTGGCTTCGTAAAGATAGGCCGTGGCGTTCAGTTCACAGTGCTTGGTCAACGCATAGCCAAGACCGAGTTTAAACCCTTCCACATCAACATACTGCAGAGCAGAACCCCAGTCGCTGTCTTTTAACAGAGGGACACAGGCATCCGCACCGATGCTGGCGTATTCCACGCCGAGTTTGATTTTATCGATGGAAGCCTTGACACCCAGCAGGTATCCCAAATTTTCTTCTTCCGGGTCCAGAAGATCTGCACCATTCTTTTGCTCACCGCTTAAAAGACTCTGGCCTTCTTCACCTTCGGCGCCGATGTTATAAAAAATCTGGGCATGGGGCGAGATTTTGAGCATGTCGGTTTTGATATCTGCTTTGAGATACAGGTCAATAATCTGATAGCTGTAATCAGGGTCCATATAATCGATCACATATACTGTGTTACCGTCTTCGTCTGTTGTTTTTCTTCCGAATTTTTCTTTAGTTAAAAAGTCGCCCATGATTTCCGGCGCATCATCGTGAAAATTATAAAACGCCAGGGCGCCAGTGATGATGTCCGTCTTTAATCCGGCTTGAATCGCTTCCATCTGGGCCATATCGTTATCCGCATAATAGACATCATACCATCCTGCCGTCACAAACGCGGGTTTTAAATCCATCGTGGCGGTAAAACCTGCGGGTCGGACATCGCTGTCCCAGAGGGCCCAGGTGGTTTGGAACGGATTTTTCTGCTGGCCTGCGATGAATTTGAAATTGTTCATTTTGTGTTCTGCATAGGCGTAGTCCAGACGGATGTCTCCGGTTTCAAAGAAAGAACCGTCGGACAATGTGTCGTTGGTTGATGTGGCATCACTGCCACCCGTGGCCAGACCGGCGGCGATTTTCCAGTTTTCCCCCGGATTGTTCCATTTCATGCCCAGCCGGAACCGCTGACGCATGCGGTCGGTGGGGTCTTCGTTGTCCACGTCTTTTTCTTTGTACTCATAGCGAATACGCAGGTCCCCGGAGAGTTCCATGCCGTCAATGAAATCCTGGAGGACCAGGTTTGCGGAAGCGCTTCCGGGCAGGCATAAATACAAGCCTACGCAACATAAAACAGCCAGTACACAGATTTTTGTTCTCTTCATTTTTTTTTCTCCTTTGGTTGTGTTTAAATAATGCCATGCATCCGAAGAAGTCGGGTGCATGGACTAAAATACCCGTTTTTTCCCCCCGCCGAGGCACCGCAGAGGGGGATCCTTTTTCGAGGCCACTGCAGCGGAAAGTCCCGGATCATCGCCGCTTTAAGATAGTCCATGTCTCATTTTCCCTCATTCTCTGCGTCCCTGCGTCTCTGCGCGAGACAGTTTTTTTATCTGATCCCAATCATCTGTTATCTTGATTTCTCTGTAACCGCTGCAACGTTTAACGTTTCTTGCTCATGATAAATAGAGGGAGTTTGTGAAGGTGTGATGACGGTTGTGTGAAGAAAAAGAAAAAAGTATGTTACAAAACTGTGACAACGCCGGTTTTGGGCTTGATTGGAGAGGATTAAATGCGTGTGACGGTTATTGGATGCAAGGCCGAGGACCCCGGAGGGATTTGGGGATCAGAAAAAAACCGGAAAATTGACAGCCGTCAAATATGCGATTTTACTTTTCCAGGAGATTGGGATAAACTATTTCCATGATGATGCGGCTTCAGAAATATCTTTCCATGGCCGGGGTCTGTTCCCGGAGAATGGGCGAGGAATACATCCTTGCCGGCCGGGTAAAGGTCAATGGGGAGGTGGTCACAGAGCTGGGGACCCAGGTTGATCCGGAAAAAGACCGGGTGGCCGTGGACGGAAAAATCATCCGGGAGCAGGATGAAAAAATTTACATCATGCTGAATAAACCGGCAGGCTATATCACCAGCCGCAGCCACCGGGGGGAAAAAATCGTTTTCGATCTCATCGACATCCGCGAACGCCTTAATCCCGTGGGCCGCCTGGACCGCGATTCCACAGGGCTTTTGCTGCTGACCAATGACGGTCCGCTCCACCACCGCCTGATTCACCCGTCCTTTGATCATGAGAAGGAGTATCAGGTCGAAACCCTGCGCTCCATCAGCGATTCGGCCCTTGAAACCCTTCGCCGGGGCGTTGTCGTTGATGACAAAAAAACCCGGCCGGCGAAAATCCTTCGCCTGTCGTTATGCGAATTTAAAATTACGTTGAAGGAAGGCCGCAAACGCCAGATCCGGCGCATGGTGGAAAAAGTCGATCATCACGTCAAAAGCCTCCACCGCATCCGGATGGCGAGCCTGCATCTGGGGGATTTAAAAATGGGGAAGTGGCGGCATTTGTCGAAAGCTGAAGTGAAAAAACTGCTGGCGTCGGCGGGATTATGAAAAAAGGGGGCTTTTGTGATGATAGGGCGTTTGTAAGAAAATATAAAATTCTCTGCGTCCCTGCGGCTCAGCGGGAGAAAAAACAAGTTTCGCGCAGAGCCGCAGGGCTCCTTTATACTAAAAAAATTATTTTTTAATCCAATCTGTTATCATTATTCTGATTTTCATCCTTCGTTGTGCCGCTGCGGGAATGACGTCTATTTCCCGAGATCAATCTTCTGATGTTTGATGTTGATTCCCTTGACGATAAACGCCACATGTTCGCCGATATTGGTGGAAAGGTCCGCGGCCCGCTCCAGACACCGGGAAATGATGATGGCCTGAATGGAGTGACGGGTGTTTAAAATTCGGGTCTCCGTGGCGGGCGTGC
>PCSG01000389.1:8728-11217 GCA_002772195.1 Desulfobacterales bacterium CG23_combo_of_CG06-09_8_20_14_all_51_8
CTGCAAGACTTCCAGGGTATACTGATCCGCCATATCATCCATCATCCTGACGCTGATGGCCTGGTCGAAATCCTCATTCATAAACGAGGAAATCGCCATGTCCAGCATCTTGTCCGTGGTTTCCATCAGACGTTCCAGGGAAGGCACTGGTTCCAGGGGCGGGTGCTGACTCAGAAACAGGGTTCGCTCCGCGATGTTGACGGCCTGGTCCGCGATGCGTTCGAGTTCGTTGCTGATGCGCATGGCGCCCACGATAAAGCGGAGATCTTTTGCCATGGGCTGCTCCAGGGCCAGGAGTTTCAAGGCGATCTGGTCGATTTTGAGCTCGAGTTCGTTCACCTGCCGATCTCCGTCGATGACCGCCTGGGCAAGGGCCTCGTTTCGTTCCAGGCAGGCGGTGTTGGCTTTTTCCAGAGCCCTTCGGGAAAGCGCGGCCATGTTGAGCAGGGTCAGTTTTAATTCTTCCAGTTCCTTTAAAAAATGCTGTCGGTCGTTCATCCAAAGTTCTCCTTTTTCAACCAAATCGGCCGGTAATATAATCTTCCGTCTGTTTCAGGGCCGGCCGGGTAAAAATGGTTTCCGTATCGCCGGTTTCGATTAGCTTTCCTATATAGAAAAACGCGGTGATGTCCGATACCCGGGCCGCCTGCTGCATGCTGTGGGTTACAATAATAATGGTATAGTTTTTTTTGAGTTCATGAATCAGGTCTTCAATTTTCTGGGTGGCGATGGGGTCTAAAGCGGATGCCGGCTCATCCATTAAAACGACTTCCGGTTTTACGGCCAGGGCCCGGGCAATGCACAGCCGCTGCTGCTGGCCCCCGGACAGGCCCAGGGCCGACTCATGGAGCCGGTCTTTCACCTCATCCCACAACGCGGCCTGACGCAGGCTTTTTTCCACCTCTTCGGCCAGTATTTTTTTGTCTTTCATCCCGTTGACGCGCAATCCATAGGCCACGTTTTCAAAAATGGTTTTGGGGAAGGGGTTTGGTTTCTGAAACACCATGCCCACCCGCCGGCGCAATTGCACGACGTCCACGCCGGGCGCGTAGATGTCTTCATCGTCCAAACTGATCCGTCCTTCCACCCGGGTGCCGGGGATCAAATCGTTCATCCGGTTCAGGCATCGCAGGAAAGTGCTTTTGCCGCATCCGGACGGGCCGATGAGGGCGGTCACCTGGTTTTTATGAATCAACAAAGAAATATCCTGCAGCGCTTTAAACTCGCCGTAATAAAAATCAAGTTTTTTCGCTTCGAATTTTTGCGTATTTTCCATTCAACTGATTCCCTTGAGCGTATTCTTTATTAAAGTTTGATGTTTCGATCGGCTTTTTCAAGAGTGAAAAAAAACACAGAACCAGAAGTTGTTCCCTCCGGAGGGCTCTGGACCCATATTTTTCCGCCCATTCCCTGGACCGCATGACGGCAGATGGCCAGACCCAGGCCTGTGCCGCCGGAGGCCCGGCTTCTTTCCTTGTCCACCCGGTAAAACCGTTCGAAAATGCGTTGCTGATGACGCAGGGCGATTCCCGGGCCTTCATCCTGGATTCCGAAAACAATGGTATTGTCCGCTGGTTCACAAAAAACCGTAATGGTAGTGTTTTCCGGGCTGTAGCGGATGGCGTTGTCCAGAAGGTTTCTAAATACCTGAATCAGGGAGTTTTCCTGGGCAATGACCAGGGTAATGTCCGGCAGCCGGTTGATCATCCGGATGTTTTTATCCCGGCACATGGGCATGCAAGTCTCCCAGGCGGAAATAAAACAGGCGGTCCCGTTGACCGGGGACAATTGGTCCGGTTCTTTCTGGCGCTGCTGGAGCTTGGTCAGTTCCAGAAGATCGTTGACAATATTGGACATGTTATTGGCGTTTTTGACAATGGTGTGGATAAAGGCATCGGCCTGGCTGGAGGCCCGGAATTTTTCATCCATCAGGGTTTCCGCATACCCCTTGATGGATGTCAGCGGCGTCCGGAGTTCATGGGAGACATTGGCGACAAAATCCTGCCGCGCCTGCTCCAGTCGCACCAGTTCGCTGATATCATGGAACACCACCACGGCCCCGCCTTCAGGAATCCGGACCAGGTTGACTTCATAGACGGTGTCCGGATGCATGACGACCCGGATGCGGAGATGGGCTTTTCCGTTTTTCAAAATGTCATCGCAGGCCTGCTGGACCTCGGGATTTAAAAATACTTCCATGGGCAGGTGTCCCACGCAGGTCGGCGAACATTTGGCGATCCAGGTCAGGGCCTGGTTGGTGGCCTTGATGCGGCCGTCCTTATCCAGGAGCATGACCCCTTCCTGCATGCCTTCGAGCACGGCTTCGAGTTCCTGCTTCTGTTCGGTGATTTTTTCGATGTTTTCGCGGATTTTTGTCGCCATATCATTGATGCAGGCCGAAAGCTTTAAAAATTCCTTGCTGGAGTTGATGTCTATGGTCTGGTGATACTGACCTTGACCGATGGCAATGGCTGCATCAATGATTTTAC
>PCSG01000130.1:0-954 GCA_002772195.1 Desulfobacterales bacterium CG23_combo_of_CG06-09_8_20_14_all_51_8
AACAATAATCGTATAAAAGAAGGGCAAAGGGCAAAGTAAAGACAATCTCCTTGGTGAGCATACCCAAAATCGCGGAGATAAGCGAGCCGCCGAATAGAAGCGTTCTTGTATTTTTATTTCCTTGCCAGAGTTTTCCCCGGACAAAGAGAATTAAGGACAAAAGATAAAACAGAGTAGCCAGCGAGGCAAAACGCTGGGCGATATATGTTACTGACTGTGTAGCCAGAGGATGGGTTACAAAGAGCAGGCCGGTCAAAAAAGCCAACATCGTTTTATGTCTGCTGATTTCCGCGTCCTTCATGACCGGGGCAGACAGAGTCAGCCAGGTCAGCCACCAGATGAGCAACGCATTGGTCAGATGAATGATCAGATTAACCAGATGATATCCCCAGACATCGAGACCGTGCAAATAATAGTTGAGGGCAAACGTCAAAGTGCCTATGGGGCGGGATGGGAAAAGCAAAAACCAGTCGCCGATTCCCGGTGAAGCTATCTTGTCTATCTTCTCGAAAAAATCAGCGTCGTCAAAATGGAGAGAACAATCAAAAGAATTGGAATAAGCGATGATGCCCGTAATAAAGATGATAAGGATAGAAAAAAGATAATATTTTTTATTTGTCTTTAAACTAATTTCGTCTTTCATCAACGGCAAAATCCTTTAGCTTTCGCGGCTTCTAATAATTTACATTTTCCTAATACACACGCTTTTTGCGCATCGGAACAACCAAGGTTTCTTTTCCCCTGATATAAATAAATATTTCCCCTGTTAAAATAAGCTTCGGCAACATCAGGTTGCAGACTGATGGTCTTATTAAAGTCCTCAATGGCAAGTTGAAGCTGACCGAGTTCAGCGTAAGCATTGCCTCTGTTGTAATAAGGGAGATGATAATCGGGCGTCAAGTTAATGGCTTTATTGTAAAGTTGGATAGCCTCCAGGATTTTCCCTTCGCCAAA
>PCSG01000130.1:974-3052 GCA_002772195.1 Desulfobacterales bacterium CG23_combo_of_CG06-09_8_20_14_all_51_8
TATTCGTTCTGGCTTTGTTCGGAGATTTTTTTATGCAATCGGACCATAATGTGTATTCGCTTTTCCAGATTTTGTTGCGCTGATACGTTAATACAGTATTGATGGAAGCAATTATCAGCAGAATAATCACCGCGGTTTTTATGTATCGTTCCCTGAAGAAATAAAAGAACGCGCCGGTTAATGTTAAGAAGAAACCGAAACCGGGCAGATAAGTACGATGCTCGAAAATCACATTCTGAGAAATCGGAACGATACTTGATTCCACCGACATGGTCAGAAAAAACCAGAATATTCCGAAAGAGATTAGCCGATATCTTTTAAATGACAAGACTCCCATTGCTAAAATAACAAGCAACAGAGAAAAGCTGAAAAACGTTTTCAACTGAAAGAACCCGGTGGAAAGCTGGTAATCGTAATCCAGGTTCTGATTAATCGGCAGAATAAACAAACGAAGATAGGTCAGGATAACCCTGAACTGAGTGAAAAAATATTCTTTCATGGATATGGAATAGTAATATCCCTGACCGGGCGGCACAGTATTAAACGGGTTGGCCGAAGGGGAAAGCAGGAAAAACAACAGGATAAAAATTACCAGCATGATAAAAGAAAGGATAAGGCTGTTATCCTTCCTTTCCGGTTTCCAGGAGGTGGTCTTGAGAAAACAATAATCGTATAAAAGAAGGGCAAAGGGCAAAGTAAAGACAATCTCCTTGGTGAGCATACCCAAAACAGCAGATACAAGCGAACCGCCGAATAAAAGCTTCGGTATATTCCTGTTTCCCTGCCAGAGCTTTCCCTGGATAAAGAGAATTAAGGATAAAAGATAAAATAGTGTGGCCAGCGAGGCAAAACGCTGGGCTATATATGTTACTGACTGTGTAGCCAGGGGATGGGTTACGAAAAGCATGCCGGTCAAAAAGGCCAGCATTGTTTTATGTCTGCTGATTTCGGAGGTCTTCATGACGGGAGAAGACAAAGTCAGCCAGGTCAGCCACCAGATGAGCAGTGCGTTGGTCAGGTGGATGATCAGGTTAACCAGATGATATCCCCAGACATCAAGACGATGAAAATGATAGTTAAGCGCAAACGTCAAGGTGCCGATAGGACGGCTGGGAAAAAGCCGGAGCCAGTCGCTGATGCCTGCTGAACCTATCGTATCAATTTTTTCGAAAAAATTAGCGTCGTCAAAATGAAGTGAACAGTCAAACGAATTGGAATAAGCAATAATGCCTGCGATGAAGATGGCGAAAATAAAAAAGAAATTATGGATGCAATTTTTTCTCGTCTTAAATCCTCTTTCTTCTGTATCGGCAAATTGATGTAGTTTTTGTGATGGCAGGACACTCTCTTGCTTTGTTTTTTCCTGTTTCATGCCTTACGCTTGAATTGGGTTGTTGTTAAATTATTATGCCAATTGAAGTTTTTTAATATCCACATGATCGCTGATCATCTTCTCAATTAAAGCGATTTTTTCTTTGTCATCTTTTGTCGGCAGCGCTTCCAGATCATCTATTTGTTTGGCCGTCTGATAGGAATCCAGAGAAACTAAAAGTAAGGGAATGCCCATCTTTTCAGCCTTGGCAATAATATTAGATGGCGGCAAAATATTATTTGTCAAAACAATAGCTGTCGACTGACTGTCCAGCGCCGCGATGATCATATCGCTGCGGTCGCCGCTGGTGATAACGATTTTATTTTTCGTTTGAAACAAAGGCTCTTTGCAAACAGCGCTTGCGGAAACCGAACCGATAAAGACATTTTCCACTATGCCGTTTAAGTTATTTTCTCCCGCAATAATTTTGGCAAACAACCGGTCAGCCAGATAGTTCACGGAAAAGAAAGGTAATTCTTTATAATAGGGAATTACACCCAGCACGTTTACGCCCAATTGTTGTATTTTGGGCAGGTAAATTTCATTGAATTCGTTAATGTTGGCAACTTTATTGATGATGACGCCCTTCAGTTTTGCCTGCTCCATCTGTACACGTTTCTTTAAAAAAATAATATCGTCAAAAATTGTGTCTTCATTGCCGCTGGCCACTACCAGTAAACCGGCATCTAAATATTGAGACAAAGAA
>PCSG01000130.1:3121-4235 GCA_002772195.1 Desulfobacterales bacterium CG23_combo_of_CG06-09_8_20_14_all_51_8
GAGCCGTAAGTGATATCTTTTCCCGCTTCGATAAAAACGATATCTTTTTTATTGCCGACATTGGACATAAGCTCAAGTAACTTTTGTTTAGTCATTTCTTCGTCCAGCATGGACATAAGTTTGGCAGGATGGAAGCCAATGCTCATATTTTCGCCGCTTTCTTCTATTTCAAATATATTGGCTATCAATGCGGCATCATAGTCCCACAATTTCTTTTTGCGGTAGATCAGTCTTTCACCGAAGGGTTTCATATATCCGGCTTTCCTGTTCAATGCCTTGGCCAGCCCAATGATAACGCTTGTTTTACCAGCACTCTGCCGCATTGATGTTACAACTAGCTTATCCATTTATTTCACCTCTCTTCTCTTGAAAGTATTATTCTTACGTCCACGGCCCTTGCGCCCATACCTTGTTCATAAAGAACAAGGGGATTAATTTCAATATCGGAAATTCCTTTGCAATTGCGGATTACAGACCCGATCTTGATTATTGTATCCACAAGAATGTTTATGTCGCGTATCTTTTCGCCGCGCACTCCCAGAAGCAAAGGATAAGAGCGAATTTCTTTGATCATCTCCATTATTTCCCGCCTTCCCAAAGGAACGGCACGAAAAGAAACATCTTTCATTACTTCCACATATATTCCGCCTAAGCCAACCATTACAGTCGGGCCGAAAGAGCCGTCGATTCTTGCCCCGACAATCATTTCCGTTCCATTAGGTACCATTTCCGATATTGCCACGCCTTCGATAACGGCGCGGGGTACGTTAGCCCGGCAATTGCGCATGATTGCTTCATAGGCGGCAATTACTTCCTGTTCATTATCCAGATCGAGGGCGATACCGCCGGCATCACTCTTATGCAGAATATCTTTGGAAACAACTTTCATAACTACCGGATAGCCAATGTCTGCGGAACTTTTTACAGCGCTTTCGATATTCGTGGCAACAATGCTTTTAGGGACAGAAATACCGATAATTTTCATTACGTCCTGACCTTCATGGGCAAATAGAAACGACCGGCCTTCTTTGCGGGCATTCCCCACAATATTGTCAATAGCCGCCGCATCAAATTTAAAATCGGCAAATTCATCTTCTTTTTCTTCAGCATATCG
>PCSG01000313.1:0-275 GCA_002772195.1 Desulfobacterales bacterium CG23_combo_of_CG06-09_8_20_14_all_51_8
GAACAATGATGGGATTTAAAGGTCTTTCGACTAAAGCCAGCGCCGTCCCCTCCACAGGGCGTTAGCGAACAATGATGGGATTTAAAGGAAATATTGTTTTATAGCGGTGTCGTCGGCCTCCCAAGCGTTAGCGAACAATGATGGGATTTAAAGTTTAAAATCACGTCGGGCTATCGTTGTCCAAAACACAGCGTTAGCGAACAATGATGGGATTTAAAGTTACATTAAGGACATAGGCAATCAATTTCCGAATAGGCGTTAGCGAACAATGATGG
>PCSG01000313.1:330-2103 GCA_002772195.1 Desulfobacterales bacterium CG23_combo_of_CG06-09_8_20_14_all_51_8
AACAATGATGGGATTTAAAGAAATAAAACCTCACCCTCCCTGGAACTATAACACTTGCGTTAGCGAACAATGATGGGATTTAAAGTTAATGTGACGGTATCACCTGTAAATAACTCAGGGGCGTTAGCGAACAATGATGGGATTTAAAGTAGGCCCTGGCTTAAAAGTCGAACCAAGGTGGCAAGTGTTAGCGAACAATGATGGGATTTAAAGAACGAAGATCTCGACGAATGGGATAAGGCACGTGCGCGTTAGCGAACAATGATGGGATTTAAAGGGACAATCCTAAACGCTACTGGTCTCAATCTTAAACGTAAAATGGCGCAGGAATCCGGCATGGTTCAACCGTACGAAAAAATCGGACGGTTGAAATTAATGGCGTCTGATGGCAAGCAACGAGAAACAGATTGCGCCAATACCAAAACCATCTTTCGCATTATCCAGTCGATTTCTTCACACAAAGCCAAATCTGGAACTTGGCGAAGGGTGGGTACAAATTGTACTTACCCTTTTACTGATTTATAAAACAGTAACTCGTGACATATTGTCACGGATCGATCCATCTATAGGAAAGATAGGCGTGGGCGTAACGCGGAGTAATCCAAAGGGTGGGGACAATTTGCCCCCACCCTCACTCGAAAAATTTC
This sequence comes from Desulfobacterales bacterium CG23_combo_of_CG06-09_8_20_14_all_51_8, assembly GCA_002772195.1. Taxonomy (GTDB): domain Bacteria; phylum Desulfobacterota; class Desulfobacteria; order Desulfobacterales; family Desulfosalsimonadaceae; genus SURF-3. The sequence continues at coordinate 978 of PCSG01000313.1, forward strand.
AGAAACAATATAGTCAATTAAAAATACTGGATTCCGTCCTTCGACGGAATGACGGGGGTGGGCTGGATTCCGGCTAGGTGACTGCCGGAATGACAGTGGTAGAGAATGGCAAACGTGGTCGCGCCGTATGCGATTATTTGTCTAAAATGAAAATCAGGGTTAAGAGTGAGGTCGGTGCTGAACTGTAGACAACCTGTCGACAAATGAAAATGCCTTCCCGCATGGGCGCGTGGATTGAAACGGCGTTCGTCTACTTCGGCGTAGGCGACGAGGCGTATTGTACATACGTCGAGGAAGCCGACAACCCCGGCCTTCGCCGGGGCAGGCTTTGCCAACAAAAATAGCGCTTTGATTTAGGATTGGTATAACAATTGTCAAGATGTGACTGGACGCTATCTGTCAAGTCAAGAATAGGTCAGGACAAATGATACTATGAATATGGAACGGTGGTGCTTCATCAAAGTTTCCAGGCTTATGCTTTTCGCAACTGCCAGGTACCCTGCAGGAGACAACACACTTCGCCGGCTTCATCCTTGATTTCCAGATCCATTTTCCAGTCGGCCTTTCCTTTGGCATCGGCTTCCCGATGAATGGCATCAATTTCTTCCGGGCTCAAGTTTGCTTCCACAGTTACATTTGTTATTGCCGGATGGCGGAACTGGATGTTGATGGCTTTAACTATGGGATAGAACCGATCGTAATCGAAAGAGGCCATATACATGGCTCCGCCCATAAACTCACCGGCCGTAAAGAGAGAACCGGCATACATCGTTCCTATGTGGTTGATGTTTGGTTCAAGAGGTAAAAGGACTTTGACATGACGATCCCGCATCTCCACGATGCGAATTCCCATGGCATCAATAATCTTGATAATGGTTTCCAGCATTTTGGCATGTTCTTGATACTTTTTCTCAATCACCTGATTTTACCTCTTGTTTATTTTTTCTTGTATTTTCCCACGAGCTCCGTCTTACCCAAAACATGCTTATCCATGGCTTTCAGGACATCATCCTTTTTTGCCCCGGAAGGGAGGGTAAGCATCGTGTCCAATGCATACAGCTTGAAAAAGTAGCGATGGGTTCCCCAGGGCGGGCACGGGCCACCATAGCCAAAATCACCGAAGCTG
>PCSG01000313.1:2123-2265 GCA_002772195.1 Desulfobacterales bacterium CG23_combo_of_CG06-09_8_20_14_all_51_8
GATCCTATCGGGGCAGGCGATTATTTCGGAGCCGCATTTACCTACAGCCTGCTCCAGAAGTGGAGCCTTCAAAAAGTGAGCGACTTTGCTAACGCTTTTGCCGCGCTGTGTATCAGCCGGGAGAAAGGGAAAGGGCTGCCTT
>PCSG01000313.1:2310-3048 GCA_002772195.1 Desulfobacterales bacterium CG23_combo_of_CG06-09_8_20_14_all_51_8
CTGGAGATAGGTGAGCATATTACGTGAGTTACTTTTTCCTATTTATTCGTTGAGATTCTGTTTTGATGAAATCATAAATCACAAACTCAACGAGAACAGGGATCTGAAAGGAGAGTGTCAAAAGAGTTGACAGCAGCAATAAATCGAAACCAAACGCAACCTGCCCGGATAATTCAAGAACAAACAACAGATTTGATTACGGAGGAAAAAATGAAAAGAAACATGAACCTAATTGTGGTCCTGGTGATGGGGCTCTCGCTGATCCTGTCAGCCTGCGGGCCGAAGGCAGCGCCAGTTACCATCCAGTACTGGGTCATCAACAACGACCCGGACGAAAAACTGGCCAATCAGTACGCAGTCGACTTTATGGCCGACCATCCCAACATCACGGTCAAAGTGAGCCGCATGGGGGAGAACGCCGAGGAGACCATCGCCGCGGCCGTAGCCGCTGGCACAGCCCCCGACATCGTCCAGATGAGCCCGTTAGACGCCCTGGCTTACTCCAAGGAAGGGGCATTGGTTGCACTGGATAGTTTCTCGGATTTCCAAGCGGCAATGCAAGCTGCTCACAAGCCGGCCGATCTCGTCCCAGCGTATCAGGTCGAAAGTCACAACTACCTGATACCCTGGCGCGGCAGTCCGATCCTGCTATTCTACAACAAGGCCCTTTTCGAGCAAGCGGGCGTCGAGCCGCCGAAGTCCTGGGACGACTTTGTCGCCGTCTCCAAAGCGATCAAA
>PCSG01000451.1 GCA_002772195.1 Desulfobacterales bacterium CG23_combo_of_CG06-09_8_20_14_all_51_8
CAAAAGTGTGAAACAGGAAATACCGGAAACCGGCTTGGGTGGATCGTTCCGAGCGGTTGAGCCACACCAGAAAAGTGGACGCCACCGACATCATTTCCCAGAAAATAAACAGCGTGACGTAATCGCCGGCAAACACGCAGCCAAAGGCCCCGGCGATATAAAAACACGCCGCAAAATGCTGGGCCCGATCTTTCAAATGCAGGGCGAACAGCATACCGATGAGGGCCTGAAGCGCGAAAATATTGGCAAATACCAAAGACAGCTTATCCACCCGGCCAAACGTCAGATCAAGGCTTAAGTATTGCTGCACCCCATACACGCCTTCTTTCATCACAAAGATGATCGAAATCAGCGCCACCATGGGCGGAATGGGCAGCAGCCAGCGCCAGGCCTTATTGTTTTCAGACTTGACCAGCAGCAGGATAAAGGCGAGGGCGATAAAGGCGATGGACGGATGAAAAAAATTACTTAGATTCATAAAAATCCTCTGGTCTGCTAATCATCAAAAAAATGATTTTTTTGAGTATCACCACAAAGGCCAGGCCGCACCCTGCCCCGAATATCGCCCAGAATCCCGGAAATTTCTCCAAAGCAAAATGCGGGTGATGCGGCAGGATAAAGATATTGGCCGCCACCAGCGCCGCGAGCCAGCCAAAAAGCAGCCATTTAAGAATCGGATGGTGATCTCTTGCCCATTTTAGCAATCTGGAAAACATATTGACCTCTACATAAACGCATGAATCAGATTTAAAAAGAAATCCGGATACAAGCCCAGGCACACGGACATCACGGCTGTAAAAAACAACGGCGCCACCATGGTCCAGGGCGCTTCATGAATCGGGTCCATGTCCACATCCGGATGGGGTTTGCCGATATATGCCTTGTATATGATGGCCCCGAAATAGGTCGCGTTCAGCAGTGTGCTGGTCAGCAAACAGGCCAGCAGCACGTATTGGTGGATGGTCACCGCGCCGTTAATCAAAAACCATTTGCTCACAAACCCGCAAACCGGCGGCACCCCGATCATGCTTAACGTGGCCAGGCTGAATGCGGCGAAGGTCCAGGGCATTTTTTTGGCAAGCCCGGACATTTTTTCGATACTTTTCAAATGGGCCGCCACAAAAATGGCCCCGGCGCTGAAAAAGAGGGTAATCTTGGAGAATGCGTGATTGGCGATATGCAGCAGGCCCCCCTGAACCGCGATGGGGGTGAGCATGGCCACGCCGATAATCACATAGGACAACTGGCTCACCGTGGAATAGGCCAGCCGGGCTTTGAGGTCATCCTTGGTCATGGCGATCATGCTGGCTGCCACAATGGTAAACGCGGCGACATAGGCGGTGGGAATTCCTAAGAAAAGCTTATCCAGCGCATCCACCCCAAACCCGGACAGCATGACCCGGCTCATGGAAAATACGCCTGCCTTGACCACCGCCACCGCATGGAGCAGGGCGGAAACCGGCGTCGGCGCCACCATGGCCGAAGGCAGCCAGTTGTGAAGGGGCATAATCGCGGCCTTGGCGATGCCGGCGATATACAGGACATAGGTGATCTGAACCAGAACCGGGTTGGCATCCGGCGGGAACATGCCGGTGACCATATCCCCCAGATGAAAATCTAAGGTGCCGCACAATACATAGGTCAGGACCATGGCGGGCAGAAAAAACAGCTTGGAGGTTCCCATAAGGTAAACCATGTATTTTCGTGCGCCGTGATAGGCTTCCGCGTCCTGATGGTGAGCCACCAGCGGATAAGTAAAAACCGAGATGATTTCATAAAACAGGTAGAGGGTGAAAATATTGGCGGAGAGCGCCACGCCCAGCGCGCCGAAAATCGCCACGGCAAAACAGAAATAATACCGGGTCTGAGCATGTTCTTTTAAACTGCGCATGTATCCGATATTATAGCTGGTCGCCAGAATCCACAGAAAGGAGGCAATCAGTCCGAAAATAAGGGCCAGTCCGTCGGCGCAGAATTTCACCTCAATACCGGGGATCAATTGAAACAAGGGATAGATATAAATGGTTCCTTTCAGCACGCCGGGAACCAGGGAGAGTACCGACAGGAAGCTGGCGATGGCAGCGATAAAAGACACGGCTTCCCGCCGATTTTCATTTTTCCCCAGCCACATGATAAGAAGCGGCGCGATGCCCGTAATGATAATCGGAATCAGAAGCCTGGAACTGATCACAAAGTTCGGCATATCCTACCCTCGCAGCAAAGAAACGTTTTCGGATTCGACATGACCGAACCGTTTGTCCACAATCAGCACAATCGCCAGCACCAGGGTCGTTTCAGCGGCGGCCAGTCCCATCACCAGAAGCGTGCTCAACTGGGCCAGGGCGCCCGCAGTTTCCGTAAACTGGGCCGCCGCCATAATGCTTAAGCCCGCGCCGTTTAACATGAGTTCCACGCCAATCAGCATTCCCACGAGACTTCTCCGGACCATCACGCCAAACAGCCCGATACCGAACATGGCAATCGCCACCCATTGATAGATTGAGAGCATGCTCACCTATTTTCTCCTTTCATATACCGCAATCATCGCGCCCACCATGGCAACAAATAGAATCACTGAAATCAGTTCAAACACAAAGGAATAGGGTCCCAGTAAAGCCTGTCCGAGTTCCTCAACCGGAATATTGCGCGGAGTTGTGCCCGACGCCAGCGGGTATTTTGCCACCATACCGGCCAGAAGGATCGCCATGATCCCGCCGGCAAGAAAGGACAGGATTCTCTTTTGCGGTGTTTTCAGGCGGGTTTCATATCCTTCCCCCCGGCTCGCCATGGTCAGCATGACGGCCATGAAGATAATTACGCTGACGGCGCCGATATAGATCAAAATCTGCATCAGGGCGATAAACGGCGCGTCCATCAAAAAATACAGACCCGCAACCCCCACCAGAGTCACCAGAAGTCCGGCAAACGCCCGCACAATGCTTCGGCTTCCAGTGGCGACCATGCCGCCTCCCAGCACCAGAACCAGATACAATCCAAAGGTGATATGGGCGAGTATCTGCATTTACATGGCCTCCTTTTTGGCGTTGAGCTGATCCTTCAGCCGCGCCACCAAATCCATTTTGATCGCTTTCCGGTCAAATTCCGCCCAGTACACATGTTGGGAAAATCCAAGGGCTGTCACCGGACAATTCTCAATGCACTGACCGCACAGGCTGCAATAGCTGTAATCATAGATCAGCGCCTTTAATTTTTTAATTTTTTTGGGTTTCTTTTCCAGGTCCGGATTTTCTTCCATCAGTTCCAGCACCTCTAAAGTAAGGCATCCGGACGGACAATTGCGAACGCAGGTCCCGCAGACAATGCAGTCGGCGCCATCTGGATTTTTTTTGCCCGGCTGAAGTTCCACATGACCCGAATAGGTCGACACATTATCCACAGTTTTTCGCGGATAATGCACCGTTACTTCCGGACGGAAAAAATACTTGCCGGTAACGCCCATGCCCACCGCAAGGCTGTAGAATCCTTTGATTGCTTCACGAATTTCACCCAATAAATTCATATTTTTACCACCGCCGCGACATAGAGCAGGTTAAACAGGGACAGGGGAATCAGCCATCGCCAACTGATATTGAGTAACTGATCAAACCGCACCCGCGGGAACGTCCACCGCACCCACATCATCAATAGCACCAGTCCGTAAACTTTGGCGAAAAACCAGACAAACCCGAGGATTTCCGGTCCCGGTCCTTTCCATCCCCCCAGAAACAGGACGGTGCATACGGATGAAACCACCACCATGCTGGAATATTCCGCCAGAAAGAACAGGCCGAATCCCATGCCGGAGTATTCCGTGTGAAATCCGGCGGTCAGTTCGCTTTCGGCTTCCGGCAAGTCAAAGGGCGCGCGGTTGGTTTCTGCAAAGGCGCAAATCAAATAAATTATAAATCCAGCCGGCTGCGTCAGAAAGTGCCATTGCCATGGCCAGACTCCCTGAGCATCCACAATGGCCGACAACTGCAAGGTGCCGGTCGTCAGCGTGACGGCCAGCACCGCGAGCAGCATGGGAATTTCATAGGCTACGGCCTGGGAAACCGACCGGATCGCGCCCAGAAGCGACCATTTATTATAAGACCCCCAGCCGGCAAAGCATAAGGCCAGCACATTGAGACCTGAAAACGCCAGTATCAGGATGAGCCCCAGATTGGCGTCAAAAGCCACCAGATTTTTTCCCACGGGAATGGTCATAAACAGCAGCGGCAGCGGCGCAAAGGCCAGCATGGGCGCAAGCCAGAACAACAGCCGATCCCCGCCGGACGGCGAAAAAAGCTGCTTGCCCATGAGTTTCACGGCATCCGCAAGTGTTTGTAGAATCCCCCAGGGCCCGACCTCAAAAGGGCCGGGCCTGCGCTGAATAAATCCCGCCACTTTCCGTTCCACATACACCAGCACCAGCCCGTTGACGCCGATGAACGCGAGAATGGCCACCAGTCCAATCAGGATATGAATAAGTTCCAAGGGGATGAGTCGGGATATGAATTGTATGAGGCTGCTCATCTGTCAATCTCCGGTATGACGAGATCCAGGCTTCCCAGAATCGAAACGGCGTCCGCCAGCAGGGTTCCCTTTGCCAGCTCCGCAAAAAGGCTTAGATTGGAATAGGACGGAGAGCGCAGCTTCAGCCGGTAGGGCGTGGATGATCCATCACTGATAATATAAACGCCGATTTTGCCCCTGGCCCCTTCCACGGCAAAATACACGTCGCCCTTCGGGGGCTTGATGCGCTTGGGCGATTTCGGGGCCATAAAATCTCCCTGGGGCAGCATATTAAGCGACTGCTCGATAATGCGAACGCTTTGTTCCATTTCCGCCACCCGCACCCGGTACCGGGCCATGGCGTCGCCTTCGGGAAATGCCGGGATTTCAAAATCCAGTTCCGGATAGACCGAATATGGCTCCGCCCGACGCACATCGTATTTCTGGCCGGAGCCCCGCAGCACCGGGCCGGTGGCACCGTAACGCCGGGCCATTTCAAGCGGCAGGACGCCGATTTCCTCGCATCGTTTGCGCAAAATATAATTGTCTGTCACCAGGTCTTTATACATGGGCAGACGGCTTTTCATGAGCTTGCAGAAATCCCGGGTTCCCGCAATAAACGCATCGTTGATATCCGTCCGGACCCCGCCGAACCGGTAATAACAATAGGTCAACCGGGATCCGGTGATCATTTGAAGCAGATCAACCGCCTGTTCCCGATCATCAAACGAATACATGATGGGCGTAAACGCGCCCAAATCCAGGAGATAGGCTCCCCACCAGACCAGGTGGGAACAGATGCGGTTCATTTCGCAGGTAATCACCCGGATAAATTCCGCCCGCCGGGGGACTTCGATCTGGCAAAGTTTTTCCACCGCGCCGATATAGGCCCAGTTCCAGGCCAGCGCATGCAGGTAATCCACCCGCCCCATATTGGGCATATACTGATGATAGGTTTTAATTTCCCCCATTTTTTCGTGCATCCGGTGGAGGTATCCGATGACCGGTTCGGCCCGGCTGATGTATTCGCCTTCCATCTCGACGATTACCCGTAACACCCCGTGGGTGGAGGGATGTTGGGGCCCCATGTTGATAATCAGCCGGCCTTCGTGTTCTTTATCCTGCTCCGCCTGAAAACAATGGGTATAAAAATCACCGCAAAGGGTCTCTGTCGTCATTCTTTTTTCTCCGTCATGCTTTTTCCGAGCGGGACTGGCCGGTATCTGAAGACGCCAGGGCTTCCGGCGTTTTCTGGGCCTCAACCGGCGCTTCAACCGAGGCTTCAAAATGATAGCGTTCGCCTTTCACCGGTTTCACCGGCTCGCACGCGCCCAAAAAGGCATACAGGCTTTCACGGTTTTTTTCAGGTTTTAGCAGCGGGTGCTGGTCAAATTCGGCAGGCAATAATAAAGGGCGGAACTGGGGATGATCGCTGAATGTAACGCCAAAAAAATCAAAACATTCCCGCTCATGCCACCCGGCCCCGGAAAAGATATCCGATATCGTTGGGACTTCCGGGCTCTCATGATCGGTCAGGACCCTTAGCGTCACCCGCGCCGGATAATCTACCGGATGGTCAAAATGATCGAAATGATAAATTACTTCAATGCCTTCGGCAAAATCCACGCCCGTGACGTCTTCGATATGATAACCCGCTTCAAACAATCGCGACGCCGCCGCCCTAAGCTGGACCTGATCCAGAAAGACCGCCGTCACGCAGCCGCACTGCTCATACCGGCAGCGCGTTTGCGCGCAAATGTCGAGCCCTTCCAGGAGGTTTTCAGATGTTTTCATCAAATGCTCTCAATCCTCAATTCGTAATTTCCAATTCGTAATTCGTAATTCGTAATTATTTTTTACTCCACCTCAGGCCACCACCGCTTGCCGGAAATCTTTTCCTGCAATTTGAAAATGCCTTCCAGAAGCCCTTCCGGACGGGGCGGACAGCCCGGCACAAACACATCCACAGGAATGAGCTTATCCACGCCTTCCACCACGTTGTACTGTCCTTCAAAAACAAACGGGCCGCCGGATATGGCGCAATTACCCATGGCAATGACCCATTTGGGCGCGGGCATCTGTTCATAAAGCTGCACCACGGCGGGGGCAATTTTTTTTGTCACCGTGCCGGCCACAATCATCAAATCCGACTGCCGTGGAGACGGACGGAACACCTCCGCCCCGAACCTTGCGATATCAAACCGGGCCATGCCGACGCACATCATTTCAATGGCGCAGCAGGCAAGTCCGAAGGTCATGGGCCACAAGGACATGGCCCGGCAGGTGTCAAAAATCTTTTTGGGCAGCGCCAGTTGAATCAGCTCGGGCCTTATTTCTGACTGGGATTTTAGGATACAGCTTAAATTTTGATTTTCCTGGGCCATGTAAACACACCTTTTCGGTAAAAATAAAAGCCGGCCGCAACCAGCACGCATACAAAGATGAAGATTTCCCAGAACGCCATAAATCCAATGGATTTTTTATAAAAAATTGCCACGGGAAATAAATAGAGGACATCCACGTCAAAGGCCAGAAACAGGAGGGCATACAAATAATAAGTAATACCGATGCGGGTCCACGCCCCGCCCTGTGGGGTCATGCCGCATTCATAGGGCTGGCTGTATGCCCCGCCTTTTGCCCTGGGGGAAAACAAAACCGCAACCAGGAGCGGAAACGCCGCAAACCCGATCCCCGAGAACAAAAACAGAATTATGCAGAAGTGGAACCAGTTAAAAACCATGGTTAATTCCTTAATGAATGATGGTTAAAAATCAATCCCAAATTAAAAAAATTCAATCGTATTGCAAAACTGGTGCATTTTCATTCACTTTCCTTAAGGGATTTTACTGCAGGCACGTAATCCGGTTCGATTACCTTCAGAACCTCGCGAGTCCGCAAAGGACCAGTTGCCCGCCCGGTCATGCTCAACAGAAATGTCGCACAGTTTATCTGGTTTAACCCGCCATGCGTCGAAGCCATGTCAATAAATGATTCAAACAATGTAAAACCGTTATGGTAACCGTCATGGAGAGTCACCATTAAGTCCGGCGTGCAAACAACCATGCCATGAAAGGCGTTCCATATCTGCGGTGGAGCATCCGGAAATTCATGATCCACTGTTATTGCAAACCAGGCATCAGCAGAAGCAAACCCTTCTGCGTCAATTTGATCGGATTTTTTTAATGCATCAATCACGGGCTGATAGTCAAGCACATCATAGTCAATCGGAACATAGCGCAATTTCCCCCGCTTTTTTTCTATTGCAGCGGACCCCATGGCATTGCGGACAATTACACGATCACCCTCCATATAAAGTGTCAGCTCAGTCTGCGACAACTTCAATAAGGCATCCGCGACAGCAGACGGCCTGCGCGTATGAATTCCGACATAGGTGACAAGCCCTTCAGTATCCATCACTATATCGGAATCAGATTCGATTTTATCCTGAACCCTGAAACCTGCATCATTAAGAATGTTTTGCAAAGAGAGAAATTTCGATTTCATCAGGTTATGTCCGTGGTCAGCCATAATAGATATTTTTATAGCTCCCTGCCGCTCCCATAGAAGCTGAAGGCAGAGACGCTCAACCCCATCAAGGCACTCATAAGCGCCCTGCCGGCCGTATTTGCAGACCATTCCGGCTGAACTGGCAAGATAAACGATCGTCACGCGACTTAGACTTTGGTCAAGTGTTTGCTTGATTTGTTCCAGCTCTCCCCTGTATATTTCACGGGGTTTAATGAATCCAAGTCCCATGGTAATAAAAGGAGTGGAATAATCTATATAATACTCCCAGTCTCGTTTAGAACCTTCCATCTGATCCCAGTATGAGGTGCTCATGCTATTGGTACGATGATCATAATGGCGATTGTTTGTGCCGGCACGGGGGGGGGCATGCACCAAGCGGTTGAAAGCGACATCCGTGAGTGATGGGAAAGGCGCAATCACCTTCTGCGGCGGAGGAAACCACTTGAAAGAACCGGCAAGATACTTATCAAGAACGCACTGGTAGGGAATCGAATCTAATAAGATAATCAGGTGCGGCACGTCCCCGGTCGCATAATCATTGATATTGTAAATTCGCTCGTATCGGCCATCTTCATCATCGTCGTAAGCAAGAATGGACATGTTATCGTGTGCGTCGGCCCGCAACGCGAAATCAGAGATGCCATTACCATTAACATCATAACGTATTTCCTTTTGAGTGCTGGCTGGATCTCTATCGGGAAAGGCAAGGTGTTTTGTGGCTGCACATCCGGAAGTCAGGACAAATATAACTGTCAGAAATAATAGTTTAGAAAACTTCATCATTATTGGCATGCAACCAATGCCTTATCCGATGTGGTTACGTAAAGGACTTCTTTTTTGAGTAAAATCTTTTATACAAATTTAATATTTTTAAAGTCAATCAATATGACTAATTTATGTTTTAAGAATAAAAAATTAATAGCAATTCATTGAAGATCATGGTAAAAAAACGCTTAAAATTTTATTTAAGCCTTTGCCCATCACCACAGTAAAGTAATTCACTTATCAATCCTTAACTGGAGAAAACAAATGAAAAAAATACCCACTCGTATGCTGTTTGCCGCTATCGGCTTATGTGCCCTGTCATTGATTTTTGCTAATCCCGCTGTCGCCAACAAATCTTCTGTACAAATCGTTGCCCCGGACAATGCGGCAATCGGCAGCGAAATCACGATTGAGATTCAGGCAAGCCACAACGGAAATAATTTTCTTCACTACACCGAATGGGTATATGTAAAGATAAACGGGGAAGAGATCAAACGCTGGGAATTCAGCAATTTCAATAAACCCGAAGATGAAAATTTTACTCGTTCCATCACCTATACGGTAACCGGCCCGCTTGAAATAACGGCTGAGGCCAGTTGTAATATTCATGGCAGCAGTGGCATTGTCAGAAAAATCGTCAAAGTTGAATAAATATTTACCGGGCGTTAACCGAACAGATAATATAATGAATCAAAACCTTAAAGTCGAAGATTTTATTCTGCAGCGCGACAGAATGAAGCTGATTGATGAAATCATCATGGTTGATGAATCCACAGCAGTTTCTGAATCAGTCGTTTCCCCGACGTGGCCGCTTTTTAACGATGGCTATGTCCATCCCATTGTTATTATTGAATTGGTTGCCCAAACAGCCGGAATTAACATTAAATGGAATGAAAAAGATGAGTTTTCTTCAAAAGAAGGCGAGAGGGGCGGCTTTCTGGTGGGTATCAAAAAAGCATTATTCCATGTCACGCGCATTTGCGTGGATTCGACCATCAGAACCTGTTCAAAAAAAGAATGCAGCCAAATGGGTTATGCTGAATTTTCAGGTGTTGTAACCATCGGCGAAAAGAATCTTGGCGAAGTTCTTTTGCAGCTTTTCCGAACAGATTAACCGGTTGTTTATACTAAAATAGGGGGGAAAAATGCAGAATAAAACAGCAATCGTGACCGGTGGCGGCCGGGGGATTGGTCGGGCGATATCCATCGCCCTGGGGGCAAGCGGATATCATGTCATAATCAATTATAAATCCAATGAATCCGCAGCAAAAGAAACCCTTGAAAAGATAAGGGAAGCAGGGGGCGACGGCGATATCTTTGCGTTTGATGTTTCCGATTCGATCGCGACACAAAAAGCAATGACGGAAATCACAAAACAGTTTGAAATAGAGGCGCTTGTCAATAATGCGGGTATAACCGCCGATGGATTATTTATCATGATGCCCGAAAAAGACTGGCATTCGGTGGTGGATACGGCACTCAACGGATTTTACAATGTGACCAAGCCGGTGTTAAAACAAATGCTTCGTAAAAAAAGGGGATCGGTGGTTTCGATTGCGTCAGTTGCAGGACTTATCGGCAACAGAGGACAGGCCAATTATTCCGCCGCAAAAGCGGGTATAATCGCAGCGAGCAAATCCGTTTCCTCCGAAGTCGCCAGACTGGGCATTCGCGTCAATGTTGTTGCCCCAGGGTTGATTCAAACGGAAATGATTAAGGATGCCCCGGTTGAAATGATAAAAAAAATTATTCCAATGGCACGAATCGGGAAACCTGAAGAGGTGGCCGCAGTGGTGAAGTTTCTCTGTTCCGAAGAAGCCTCTTACATTACCGGACAGGTAATTTCCGTAAACGGAGGAATGATCTGATTTGATTCTCATGACAAAACAACGAATGAAACAGATACTGATCTTTGTAGCCGTAATGGCCGGCAGCTTTTTCTTTTTGGGGTGGGCGGACAGTTTGGATGATATTAAACAAAAAGCCAAAGATCTTCGTTCTATTCAGGCTGATTTCGTCCAGGAAAAGCATATGAAAATCCTTATAAAACCGCTGATATCGGAAGGGAAACTTTATTTCAGTTACCCTCAATCTCTCAGGTGGGAGTATACACACCCGATCCAGAGCCTTCTGGTGATGCACAATGAAGATATAAAGCGGTATGTCATGTCAAGTGAGGGAATGATCGAAGATGGCAGTGCGGCTCTTCAGGCAATGCAGGTTTTCCTTCAAGAAATCATTTCGTGGATTCAAGGAGATTTTGAAAAGAATCCGGATTTCACAGCAGAGCTTCAACCCGGCGGAATCATTTTTCTTACGCCAAAAGATCCGGCGATGATGAATTTTATTGAAAAGATTGCGCTTAAGCTTACGGATACCCCGGGCATCATTGAATCGACTACGATTTACGAATCTCCGACGACCTATACGCTGATCAGATTTAAAAATACAAAAATCAATGAACCAATTGCAGATTCTGTTTTCCAGACACATTAATTGTTAAGTTAAGTTAATTTGATAATTTATTCATCATTTTTTGGAGGAGGTATCATGAAATTTTTCTTTCAAGGTCGGTTAAAGTTAATATCTTTTACGTAGCTATGCACTTGACTCAGGTTAATACTATATACTGTAATTTTCTATGGTCACAAAATTCAGTTGGATTTTGCCATTCCCGGC
>PCSG01000266.1 GCA_002772195.1 Desulfobacterales bacterium CG23_combo_of_CG06-09_8_20_14_all_51_8
CCTTGCGCGGTTAGAACAAATTTACCGTGCGCCGGAACGGGACCGGATGGTGTAATGCCGGTGCGCCGGTTTAGGGAAAAGGTGCAATTTGTTGTTTCCCTCGGTTGAAATTCCTGATACGTTAAGAGGGAAAAACAGATGAAACTCGGTGGGCCGGGTGTTTTGCTATACCAGGGTTCCCGCTGCTCAGCCGCCCACTCATATTTCCCATGGTAACAACCGGTTTATATTAAGGAGTGTGGAAATGAAAAGCAAGTCATCCATGTGCAGTTATTGTTCTAAAAAAACCTGTTTTAACGGGGACCTGAGCAATCCCCCGGAATTTTGCCCGTCCATTCAATATTCGGATCTGCTGCGTCAGGCCAAAGACACATTGCATAGGGCCGATAACCAGCGCATGGCCCAGGACGTGGCCCGGACCTGGAAGGAATACGGCAAGCTGACCCGGGTGGAGGAAACCGTCGAATATGCGCGCCTTCAAGGGCATAAAAAAATCGGGTTGGCTTTCTGTGTCGGTCTTTCCGAAGAGGCCCGCCTGTTTACCAACGTGCTTCTCAATGCCGGTTTTGATGTGGCGTCCGTGTGCTGCATGTGCGGGGCGTTGAGCGCCGACGATGTGTCCCTGCCTGATGCGGATAAAATCGTTCCGGGATTCCGCCAGCCCATGTGCAACCCCATCGGCCAGGCTGCGATTATGGATGCGGAAGGGTGCGATCTGATTGTGCTGCTTGGGTTGTGCGTGGGCGATGATACTCTGTTTATCAAACATGCCAAGGCCCCGGTCACGGTGCTGGCGGTAAAGGATCGGGTCCTGGCCCACAATCCGCTGGGCGCCCTGTACACGGCCCGGCATATTTACACCCGCATCAACACCCGGCCACCGAAAGACGCAGATAAATAATCATGCATCCCCAGGTGGCCATTGCCTTTTTTGTGACTCCCCATGGATTCGGCCATGCAGCCCGGGCCGCGGCGGTCATGAACGCCATTTTCGCCCGGTGGCCGTTTGCGCGGTTTGAGATTTTTACGCTGAGCCCGGAATGGTTCTTCAGAAATTCCCTCCAGGCCCCTTTTGCCTGGCACCCGGTGCAAACAGACGTCGGTCTGGCCCAAACCTCGGCCCTGCGCTTTGATCTGGAGCAAACCATCGAGGCTCTGGAAAAGTTTCTGCCGTGTTTGAATCCTATGTTCAGCGACATATGTCTTGTGTGAAAATTGATGAAGCTGGGTTTGCGACCGGGGACTGGCTTCAGGAGGTGAGGCCGCTCCTGGACATTCCCCGGAAATCACCAAATGCGCTTAATGGGGCGGATGCGGCAGCCGAATATATCTGCATGACCCTTGCCGCTGAAAATGAAATCCTTGAAATCGTGGATCGTCAAGGATGCGTTATCGGCGCGGCCCCGAGAAAATGCGCGCACGGCGACAACCGGCTGCTTCATCGGAATTTGTTTTTACCTATGTGTGTCAATTTGATGGACAAATCACGTGGAATCGTGCAGAAATAGATGATGCGAGATTCTGGGAATTTGAAGAAATTGAAAAGGCTCTGGGCAAAGAAATCCTGAGCGATAATTTTGAAGATGAATTTAAACGGTATCGAAAGTGGGCGGGAACAAAGTCTATTATGGAAATTTCAACTTAATCCGTTACATTCATTAATTATTATAACTATTTGGTATTTAAATAAATAACTAAATAAACAAAATTTGGATTAAGGCGGTCAACGTCTTAAAATTATTTGGGAGTCCGATGATGCTGAATTTTTTGCCTCCCCCCTTGAAGGGGGTGGTTTCCATGCTGCTGTTTGTGACCCATACCCTGATTTTTTTTTCCCTCATGCTGCCGTTTATTTTATTGAAGGTCGTGATCCCCAATTCGTGGATACGGCATTATCTGACCCGGGCCGTCATGTTTCTCGGCACTGTCTGGATTGACGGCAACACCCTGATTCAGAAAATGATCTGCCGGATTCACTGGGACGTGCAGGGAGTGGAAGGGTTTGATCTGAAATCGTCGTATCTGGTGGTCAGCAACCATCGGTCATGGGCGGATATTTTTGTGCTTCAGCACATTTTCAATCACCGAATTCCTTTTCTAAAATTTTTTTTAAAAAAGAGCTCATGTGGGTGCCTATTCTGGGAGTGGCCTGGTGGGCCCTGGACTATCCGTTCATGAAACGCTATTCGCGTCAGTTTCTGGAAAAACACCCGGAACTCCGGGGAAAGGATATGGAGACCACCCGGAAATACTGCCAGAAATTTAAACGGTCCCACGTCACTGTACTGAATTTTTTAGAAGGCACCCGGTTTAATTATCAGAAACAGGAAAACCAGAAATCGCCTTATCGGCATCTCCTCTTGCCGAAGGCAGGAGGCATCGCCATTGTACTCTCCTCGATGGGAGAAATTTTGTCTAATATCATCGATGTTACCATCAGCTATCCGGACAACGAGCCGCCTATGCCTTTTTGGGATTTTTTATGCGGCAGGATACCCACTATTGCCGTGCGCATCAGGACATTGGATATCCCGGAAGAATTTATCGGAAAAAATTATGAAGCCGACGCTGGTTTCAAAGACCGGTTCCAGAAATGGATCAACCAGCTCTGGACGGAAAAAGACCAGATGATTGAAGGCGTTTTTGAGGCGTATGGTGCGCTGCCGATGAAAAAACAATGACAACCTCTGAATTCCTAAATTTCCGTCCGCTCAGGATAGAAGCTGTGCTTTTCCGGAGCGGGCTAAATATGCATAAAGCCCGCCGTCAAAAATATCAGAGCACTGGGGTGGGGTCAGGGTTTTTCGGCAAACCAGAGGCAGACATGACCGCTTGATACAAACCTGAAAGTCGGATAAAGCGAACACTTTAAGCCAAAAATACAACACTATAATCACTAACTATTTGAAAATCCGTACAATTTTTCTTACTTTTTAACGTGTGTGTATAAATATA
>PCSG01000133.1:0-2140 GCA_002772195.1 Desulfobacterales bacterium CG23_combo_of_CG06-09_8_20_14_all_51_8
GACCACAGCAGCGCGGAACTATCACGCAACAGATAAAAAACCCGAAGTGTTTACCGTCGGAGATACGTCGAACCTGCTGACGCCCAACATCGGCGACGCCAATACCATGATACCGGAAAGCAAATGTTTCATGGTGAACGTTAAAAAAAAGGCATAGAGGGTGATGGCAATGGATAATATGGCAATCTATATCGACATGTCAAAATGCACGGCGTGCCGGTCCTGCCAGGTCGCCTGCAAGAGCTGGAACCAGTTAAAGGCGGAGCAGACCGAAAACCGGGGCTCCCATGAAAACCCGCCCGACCTTTCCGCCAATACCTGGAACCGAATCCGGTGGATTGAGCAGATGAAAAACGGGAGCATTGCCTGGACTTTTTTCAGTGAGCGGTGCCGGCACTGTGATCCGCCGGACTGCAAGTACATGGCGGACACCTATGTGGAAGGCGCCATTATCAAGGATCCCTCCGGCGCGGTCCTGTTCACCGAAAAAATCAAAGGGATTGATCCTGACGAAATCATGTCCGCATGCCCGTTTAATATTCCGCGGTATGATCCCAAAACCGGCATGGCGTTTAAATGCAACTTCTGCATTGACCGGATCAACTTTGGATTGCCCCCGGCCTGCGTCAAGGCATGCTCCACCGGGGCGTTGAATTTCGGGGAAAAATCAAAAATGATGGCCCTGGCCCGCTCCCGGATAGCCGAACTGGGCGATAAGGCCGCGCTGTATCCGGGCGAAGGATACAACGTCTTCTGGGCATTACCGGACAAGGAACTGCTGAAACATATTTGATTAAAACCAGGAAGGACACATCATGTTACAGAATTCATCGGAACAAACCCAACGCTGGGAGCAGAATCATCAAAAAAAAATCCAGTTAATGCGCCAGATGCAAGGAACGGTGCCGCAATACCAGGAAATCCTGGGTTTTTTTGAACAGGTGCTGCAGGAAAGAAAAAAATACAAATTCGCTCTATGCGATTTGCCCGATCCGCTTGTTCCAGGCAATTTTGCCCTGTATGAATCAAAACTGAAAAAAGGGATTCCCCTGCTTGACAGAAACGACATTGATTTTAACAATCAGATCATGGCGGAACACCTGTTCCGGCTGGCACAGATCTTAAAATCCAGGTCTCGAAACAAACCCGCCGATTTTTCAGACGCTTTTCTGCAAAAGAACAACTTCAATTTAAAAACCTTCTTAACCGGAAAGCAGCTTCCTTTATCCGGTGATCCGATGGATTTCCTGGTCAGTGAAACGATTAATCCAGTATTGGCCATCTATGCCGAAAAGATAAAAGACCGGATTGATTTTACGAAGTGGAACCGAGGCTATTGCCCGGTTTGCGGTGAGTTTCCAATGATGGCGGCATTGTCCGCAGAAACCGGAAAAAGAAAACTGATATCTCTCTCCTGCGGGACCGAGTGGGAATATTCCCGGGTAAAATGCCCATACTGCGAAAACGAGGACCAGCAGCAGCTCTCCTATCTCTATATTGAAAATACCCCCCGTTACCGGATCGAAATCTGCCACCAGTGCCGGCAGTACATAAAGACCATCGACCTGCGCCAGACAACCGAGCCGGTGGATTATGAAATTGAAAATATCATCACGCTTCACTTGGATATCATTGCGCGCGAAAACGGGTATGGGGATGACGGGTCCGTCGGTGAGACCAAGCCTGAAAATGCGGTTTACCACTGACCTATGCGCGACTTGTTACAACGTGCAAACCGGATCATCAAGCAGCTACAGGATCTGGCGATATCGGAAGGATTTGTCGATGCATTGTTTGTGTCCCGCATCCGGCAAGCCGACAAAATCATATCTCACCGGTTTTTCAAGGAAATCGACGCTATCTTCAACTTATCGACACCTGAAAATGATCATTTCCATGTTGATAACGCATTTCCAGAATCCGTCCATAAATTCGCCGAAATATCTCTTCCACTATAGATGAAATTCGTCTACCTACTGTCAAAATGGACCGTCTATTTCCCGTTGGGATCTTCTCCGATCAGCGCCCCGGGATTCATGACGCCATGGGGATCAAAATGGTTTTTCAAGGCACGGATGACCGCGATCTGTTCATCCCCCAGATGCCGCCGCATGAGCGGCGAAAACAGGCGGCCCACGCC
>PCSG01000133.1:2164-2867 GCA_002772195.1 Desulfobacterales bacterium CG23_combo_of_CG06-09_8_20_14_all_51_8
GTTCGCGAGGATGGCGTCGAGCACCCCGTCGTGGAATTTCCGGTAGTCCGCCAGTTCCGTCATTTTCAGGATAAAAATAAAATACAGATTGGTGCCCTGGGGGTGAAAATGGGAGGCATGGGTCATGCAGATGGTTTGGGGCCGTCTTTTGATAAAGGCCCGTACCCCTTCGTGCAGCCGGTGCAGATTTTCCCAGGTCACGCCGGATTCCACCGTGTCGATGATCACGCCGTAATCCATGAGATCTTCCCGCATATAGGGCTCCTTGTACCGGGTTTTCTCCCATTTTTTCGTGGCATACCCGCTGAGTGACATGGCGCCGTATGACTTGCACAGGCGGCTTACCTGTTCCCGGACGTGCTTTGCAAAGCCTTTTTCCCCCTCCGACCACCCCATACACAGGCATCGCTCCATGGGTTTGTATCCGCGAAACGTCATCACCATATCGACGGGGGACCCGTGGATACCGAAAAGTTTGAGCCCCACTTCCGTTTCTTCTGGGTCGGAAATGCGGTAAACCGCAGGCAGGCCGAATTCCCCCTGGGTGATTTCCCGGCTGGCGTTCACCGCCGCCTCCCAGGACGGAAACATGAACCCGAACCGCTGGCGGTTTTGCGGCATATAGCGAAAAACCCGCATGGTCAGCTCCACCAGAACGCCGAAGGCCCCTTCGCTGCCTTTCATGATGTCGTTGATCCGGGGA
>PCSG01000383.1 GCA_002772195.1 Desulfobacterales bacterium CG23_combo_of_CG06-09_8_20_14_all_51_8
ATAAAACAGAAGAACTGGCCTATGGCGTTGCGATTATCGCCTCCGGCGCACAGGAATTAAAGCCGGATCAGTATCTTTACGGTCAGGACAAACGGGTGATGACCAGTCTTGAGCTGGATCGCAAACTAATTGAAAAAGATCCGGCCCTGCCGCAAAAAAAGTCGGCCCTTTTTATTCAGTGCGTCGGGTCAAGAATTCCCGAGCGGCCTTATTGTTCCAAGGTCTGCTGCACCCATTCCATTAAAAACGCCCTGACGCTTCGAAATCTGAACCCGGAGATGGATATTTATATTCTTTACCGGGACATGCGGGCTTATGGATTGCGGGAAGACCTGTACCGGGAAGCCAGAGAAAAAGGCATTGTTTTTATCCGTTATCAGGTGGAAGATGGACTGGAAGTCTTTCGGGACGCGCAGGATATTAAAGTCTGCTTTAAAGACACGGTTCTTCGCCGCAAGCTTGCGATTACCCCGGATTTGCTGGTTCTGGCGGCGGCCATTACGCCGCCGGAAGAAAATCCCCTGGCCCGGCAATACAAGGTCACCTTAAACAACGATGGGTTTTTTATGGAAGCCCATGCCAAACTCAGACCGGTGGATTGCGCAACCGACGGGGTGTTTATTTGCGGTTTGGCGCATGCCCCCAAGCCCATTGATAAGTCTGTTGCCCAGGCAATCGCAGCAGCCACCCGGGCGGTGACCCTGCTTGCCCGGAAAACCATTCAAACCAGTGGGAATATTGCGGAAGTCGTTCCGGCGGCATGCAGCAGTTGCGGCGTTTGCGTTTCCATCTGCCCGTATTCGGCCCCTTCTTTTATCGATAAAACCGCACGGTTCTTTCCTGGGAGGGCCACCATCAACCCGGTGCTGTGCAAGGGGTGCGGATTGTGTGTGGCGTCCTGTCGTTCCGGGGCCATCCGGCTGAAAGGGTTTGACAATGATCAGATATTTGCGCAGATAGCCGCGATGAATTAACCTGAGAAGGAGGCGTTATGAAAACTTTTTCCGATTTGATCGAGGAAGTTCAAAAACCAGGACTCTGCCAGCGCTGCGGTGGCTGCGTGGCCTTTTGCACCGCCATCAATTACGGGGCGCTGGAATTGGATGAAGAAGGCAAACCCCGCTTGAAATCGGCTGAAAATTGCGTAGGGGGCGGACTGTGCTACTCCATCTGCCCGGAGACCCATGAGCTGGATGAGGAAGTCAAGAAGCTCGTGAACTGGAATGCGCCTATGGGCCGTGTCCTTGACGCTTTTGTTGCCCGGGCCATCAACCCGGCCGTTCAGGAACGGGCCACCGATGGCGGGGGGGTGACCGCCCTGCTTCTCCATTTATTTGATAAGGGCCTCATTGATGGGGCCATTGTCACCAAAGAGACCGGACTATTTCAGAGGTCGCCCTGGCTTGCCTCCACCAGAGAGGAAATCATGGAATCCGCCGGCTTCCACTTTGATGCGTCTCACGGCTTGACGCTTTTTTCGGAACTTTATTCCACCTATTCTCCTACCGTCGTTAAAGTCGGTTACATGGGCGCTAAACGTCTGGACCGGGTCGCCTTTGTGGGATCCCCCTGTCAGGTCAATACGATCCGGAGAATTCAGGCCCTGGGTATGGAACCCTCCAACGCCATTACGATCGTTTTCGGGCTTTTCTGCACGGGCAACTTTATGTTTGGTCCCGACGAGCGAAGCCGCCTGGAAAAAATCGGCCGCTTTCAGTGGAAAGAGGTTGACAAGATCAATGTGAAAGAAGACCTCATGATCCATCTGCACAATAATGAGGTGCGTCACATCTCCCTTGATCAAATCGATTTCATGAAGCGCCATGCCTGTCGCTACTGCTCTGATTACAGCGCTGAATACGCAGATCTTTCTTTTGGTGGTTTAGGCGCGCCGGAAGGCTGGACAACCGTGATTACGCGCTCTCCTTTGGGGCGGACCGTGTTGACCGATGCGCTGGGGGGATCTATAGAAAACTACAGTCACAAACGTAACCCTCTTCTCGCGACGGATGTCCTCGCAAAAGCCATGGAATGGTCCGACAAGAAAAAACAATCGGCGAAAATAAACCGTCATGAGAGAAAAATACTAGACTGAGAGGGCGCAAATTCTTCCGGCTGGGGGCGGAGTTCCGGTTCCCGGAAGTTTTGTCGGTCCGGGTCGGTCTTTATCAGGGGTATTTTACCTCCGGATTGACGCTTGACGGGAGAATCGTCAGTCTCGATCTGCTGACATATGCCGAAGAAATAGGGGCTTATGCCGGGCAGCGCTCAGACAGACGGTATACAATGCGTTTCGCCATAGGTTTTTAAAGCCCGTTATGGATGTTCCTTTGCTAACATCTTGATTTTATTTTCCTCTTTCTAATCTATTTAGTCAAGAGCCGTGTGAAGAGCCGTGTGAAGCGCAGTCCGGGAGGCTTGAGCGATTCACTCCATTACATGCAGCCCCCCGATATCCAGAATCAGAAATTGCTTGGGGTCCAG
Organism: Desulfobacterales bacterium CG23_combo_of_CG06-09_8_20_14_all_51_8; assembly: GCA_002772195.1. Classification (GTDB taxonomy): domain Bacteria; phylum Desulfobacterota; class Desulfobacteria; order Desulfobacterales; family Desulfosalsimonadaceae; genus SURF-3. Next base: position 2,485 of record PCSG01000383.1, read on the forward strand.
GTTTTTTTCAGCAATGGTCCGCTGCAGGTCCAGGCCGGGATACCCGGCGGGCTCATCCCCGAGGGGAAAAACTCCCCATTGGGTGGGGATGAAAACCGAGGCCCCCAGATCGTTAAATGCTCTGACGGCCTCATCGATGTTCATGTGGGCGTAATGCATGAACCATCGGGGATGATAGGCCGTGGTGGGAATCAGGGCGTAGTCGATGCCGGGAAACCGGCTCCCGATTTCCCGGTATCCCTTGAAATATCCGCTGTCGCCGACAACATACACCGACACCTCCGGGGCTTTGATGAGAAAACTGGCCCACAGGGTCGTGTCGAACCCCTGGCCGAACCGTCTGGACCAATGCTGCATGGGCGTGCAGACTAGGCGGGTGCCGTCTTCCATATCCTTGGATTCCCACCAGTCCATTTCCGTCACATCGGATTTGCCGAGATCAATGATAAACTCCTTCAGGCCCAGGGGCACGAAAAACCGGGTGAAGTCCGGAAGGGCGCGAATGCTGCGTTCATCCAGATGATCATAGTGGTTGTG
>PCSG01000277.1:0-527 GCA_002772195.1 Desulfobacterales bacterium CG23_combo_of_CG06-09_8_20_14_all_51_8
AAAAATTGCCGTTTGGAAGATTAAAAAAATAATTTCAGGATATTATATGGCATATCCCGCCTCAATTGAGGGGGAAGATCCGTTAGAACGTCTTCGACCGGACGCTGCCGGTAGGGAGCTGTCCCGGTTTCAGCCAGGCCATACTGGCAGAAGGCGCATTTCCCCCAGTAGCATCCCCTTGTCGTATCATAGGGAAGCACCAGTTCCGGTGAGAGGTATTTGTCCATGGGCAGGCCGTCAAAATCCGGCGGCGGCAGGCTGCCGAGATTCGTGCGCCGATCCCCTGCAATCCTGCCCTTAGGACGGCCGCCTTTTTTCAGATCCGAAATCACCTTGAGAAGCGCTGCCTCCCCTTCAAATAAAATGGCTGAATCAAACGGCTCCATGGCGTGTTTCAACTGATTTTCGGTGAGGCGTGAGAAGAGTTGCGTGATGGCCGGCCCTCCCGCAGTTAAATACATGTCGGGGAAATACCCACGAAGCATATACGCCAGGGACCAGGCGGGTTGAATCTGACCGGGAAAGAC
>PCSG01000277.1:556-839 GCA_002772195.1 Desulfobacterales bacterium CG23_combo_of_CG06-09_8_20_14_all_51_8
CGATTGCCAGCCGGTCCATCAGGCGCTGGTAGTATTCGTGAAACGGATTGCGCTCGGAGTCGGCATCCGCCCGGATCTCTTTTGGGTTGAGAAGGGAAAACGGCGTCCGGTAACGGCTGAAGTCAAGGGAAAGCGGCGTGTAAGCGGCGCTCATCAGATGAAGGGCGTCTTCGATAACCGCTGTGGCGGTCTCGTATGGTTCCGGATCATAAAACCTCGCCCCGGACCTGTCCCGCATCACGGAAACGGCATCCTCGATTTTTTCAGGAATTGTGCGGGCTCG
>PCSG01000277.1:906-2979 GCA_002772195.1 Desulfobacterales bacterium CG23_combo_of_CG06-09_8_20_14_all_51_8
AGACGCTTCAGCCGGTGTTCCAGCCGGTGCGCCAGGGCCGCCAGCCTGTCCTCTTTCAACAAATAATCATATGCCTCGATATTGGCATCGATGCGCAGGACCTCCACCCCGTTTGCCCGCAGATAACCGGCCAGGGCCGGTACTGACAGATAAGGCGCGGTCGGGTCCGCGGTCGGCGGATAGATTAATGCGATTTTCATCTTCTATCAGACGGCTTCATTGACGGCGTCGATGAGTTGCTTTAACCGACCAAAATAATGCCGGTTAAAATCCACCACCAGCCGCGGCAGATGGGCGATTTCCGGTTCATCCGCCTCTCTGGGAAGCGGACCCGAAAGAACCATATCCCCGCCGGGTGTCAGCATGTCTGAAAAGGAAGTTTTCAGCGCGTTGACCCGGTCCTGAGCAATCGCCGATGTCAGGCGCAACACCACCTGATGATCAATATATCTGAGACTGTGGTACCTGAAATAAAAGCGGTTGATTTTTACTACCACTTCATTGACATCTTCAACCTGTTCCATCAGATACAGATCAGACGCGTTAATATAGCCGTCTGCCAGCAGGTGGGCCTTTATAAACCGGACCCAGCCGGACCAGTAAGAGCCCCCGGGTTCATCCACCAGGATCAGGGGCAGGGGATTGCGCTTGCCTGTCTGAACCAGGGTCAAGGCTTCCATGCCTTCGTCGTGGGTGCCGAATCCTCCCGGGAACAGCACCACTGCGTCTGATTCCTTCAGAAAAGCCACTTTGCGGTTGAAAAAATATTTGTAGAGAATGTTTTTGGGATTTCCGTTAAGCACCGGGTTGGATTGCTGTTCAAACGGAAGCTGGATATTGACCCCGAATGATTTCTCCGGCCCGGCCCCCTCATGAACCGCCTGCATGATGCCGGGACCGCCGCCGGTAATCACCATATACCCCGCTTCAGCCAGTTTTTTCCCCATCTGCCGGGCCATGTCATATGCTTTTTCATCCGACCGGGTGCGGGCCGATCCGAATACCGTCACCTTTTTAAACGGGCGGTAGTCGCCGAAAACTTTAGCGGTATACCGCATTTCCTTCAGCGAGGTGCTCATCATCTTGAGATCCCCGCCGCCGTCATCCTCCTGGCCGGCTTTGAGGGCCGCCAGAATCATCTCCCGCACAATCCGGGGTCTGCCGATATCGCCGACCTGATGAATCAACGCGTCAATGGCCGCATCCACCGGGCCGTTGGTTTCTTTAAAATTGAGTTTCATGATAGTTACTTTCCCATCGCTATTACTTTATCTTAAATTTTAAAGTATAGCATATAAATTGACAATACATCCGAACGTGCTAAAATTTTAATATTATTTTTTATTTTTATTATGGAAAAAATCAGGGCGCAGTCCTGTTTCCGAACCGATATTCGAAGGAGAGAGTGACCCATGCAAGTCGATCCGGACGATAGTATCGATCCATCCAACGAAAACCAGATAATAAAAAAAACGCACAAAATCAAGCGATGGCTTTGGAATATGATTTCCAGCGGGTTGCCAGCGGATTATGATCTCGAGGCGCTTCGCAAAATATTTCTGCTCAACCTCATGATTTTTCTCGGCAGCTTTTTTCTGATCCTTTTGGGCGCCATCGAATTCATTCTGCATGATCATTTATTGGCTTTAGTGAATTGGTCCTTTCTTTTATTTGTGATGTGGCTCTTCATCTATCTCAGAAAAACAAAGAATTATATCTTTATCAGTTTGATTGGAACCACCATCGCCGGGGTTTTTTATTTTTTCCTCATTGCTTATGGCGGTATCGGCAACACGGCCTATATGTGGTTGTTCACCTATCCCCTCATCGCCATATTTTTGCTCGGGGCCAGAAAAGGAACTGTTTTTTCTCTGATATTGCTGGTATCGGCATGTGTTGTTTTTACTCTTGGAACACGGATCGCGTTTTTTGCATCTTATGATCCCTTCCTTAAGATTCGTTTTGTGTCGGCATACCTGACGATATATTTACTTTCCTTTATAACCTGAAAGTCTGATAAAGCGTACACTATTTGGTGGCCACTTCAAGGTACTTCAAGAAGAGCCTGTCTCT
>PCSG01000238.1:0-2047 GCA_002772195.1 Desulfobacterales bacterium CG23_combo_of_CG06-09_8_20_14_all_51_8
TGACCGCCAGAACAAAAAATCCGGCCTGGCGGCAGACCTCGGCCACCAAATCCCCGACGGTCTGAATCCCCTGCCCGGCTTCGCCACCGATAATGACCGTGATGTCCAATGACATTTTGGGACTCCTTAGATTTTACCTTTACGCCCATCATCGCAGGGTTCATTGCCCGCGTTCAGCCGGGAATGTTCGGCGGTGGCTGTTGTCCCGCAAAATTCAGGTTCACCGGCATCCGCGCCCAGAAGTTTCAAGACGGGTCCATAATCCGGCTCCTGGGAGATTTCCGGAACCAACTGGGAATGGATCACCCGGCCGCTATCATCCAGAACCATAAGGGCTCTTGCAAACAATCCGGCCATGGGCCCCTCCGTGATGCGGACCCCGTATTTTTCGCCAAAAGAAAGATCTCTGAGCTCACAAAGTGAAATCACGTCCTTGATCTCCGCTTCCGCGTTAAACCTGGCATGGGCAAAGGGCAGATCCTTTGACACGCACAGAATCTCAGTATTTTCCAGGTGTTTCGCCTCGGCGTTAAACCGCTTGACAGAGGCTGAACATACCGGAGTTTCGATGCTGGGGAAAATATTGAGGACCACCCGTTTGCCGGTAAAATCCGCAAGCGTGACGTCCGCCATGCTGGTGCGGGTTAATTTAAAATCCGGGGCCGATTCACCCACGGCCGGCAGATTGCCGGAAATTTTCACGGGGTTGCCTTTAAAAGTAACGGTTGTCATAATTTTTCTCCTTTCATTCCTTTATCCAAGCAAATTATCCAGCGCCATCATGATGACAAATCCCACCATCACGCCCCAGGTGGCCAGCCGGGAACGGCCCCGGGCATGGGTTTCGGGAATGATTTCATCGCTGATGACAAACAGCATGGCCCCGGCGGCAAACGCCAGGGCAAATGGCAGAACCGGATGAAACAGCGTCACGGCCCCGGCCCCGAGAACACCGCCCACCGGCTCCACAAGACCGGTCAGCACGGCAATGGAAAACGATCTGGAGCGGCTGTATCCCAGGCCCATCAGAGGGAGAGCCACGGCAAGGCCTTCGGGCATGTTCTGAATGCCGATCCCCATGGCAAGGCTGATGCCGTCGCTGATGTTTCCGGACCCGAACCCCACGCCCACGGCCATGCCTTCGGGGAAATTATGAATCGTTATGGCAAAAACAAACAGCCAGATGCGTTTCAACCGGGACGAAGGCCCTTCGTGACCTATGATAAAATGTTCATGGGGCAGGCATTTGTCAACAATATCCAATGTCAGGGCGCCAGCCAGCATGCCGAAAATCACGATATAGACCCCGATACCCGGCCAGAGGCTGTTCCCGCTCTCAATGCCGGGAACGATCAGAGAAAAAGAAGCGGCGGCCAGCATCACACCGGCAGCCCCACCCAACAGGGTGTTTAACAACTTTTCCGGCACATTTTTAAAAATAAACGCGGGCAAAGCGCCGATAGCAGTTCCCATGCCTGCCAGAAAACTGGCAGTCGCGCCATACCAGAAAAGCGTCATTTCAGGCTCCTCTTTTTCATTATTCCGACCGCCAGAGCTGGGTATGGGGGGATTCCGCCATTATTTTCTCCTTCGCACCCAAAAAGGTTTTATATCCGCCGCTGAGATTTCTGGCTGAAAACCCTCGCTGGGACAGAATGCGATAGCCCACGTAGCCCCGCAGGCCGATAGCGCAGAACATGATATACTGTTTTTTCGGGTCCAGATCCTTCATCCGGTTTCTCAACTCGGGCAGCGGAATATGGAGGGCTCCCGGGATCATGCCGGCCTCCTTGAGTTCATCCTTGTTTCTCAAATCAATCAAAATTTGGGTTTCTGGGTCCAAGTCGATGAATTCATGCCACTGGATGTTGCGCACATCGCCCTTGAGCACATTGGCCGCCACGAACCCGGCAATATTGACCGGGTCCTTGGCCGATGAATACGGAGGCGCATAGGCCAGCTCCAATTCTTCCAGATCATAAACCGTCATGGACCCGTGAATGGCCGTGGCGATCACGTCAATGCGCTTATCCACTCCATCCTTGCC
>PCSG01000238.1:2071-3003 GCA_002772195.1 Desulfobacterales bacterium CG23_combo_of_CG06-09_8_20_14_all_51_8
CCCGCTGCTCGGCGAAAAAAACAGCTTGATGGCCATCATCTCCGCTCCCGGATAATAGGAGGCATGGGACCCGGAATGGGTGTAGCTGACCAGATAGGGAATATTATTGGCGGTCAGAAACCGTTCGTTCGCGCCGGTGGAGGCCACCGTCAGGTCGAACATCTTCACCACGGAAGTGCCCAGAGTTCCCCGGAAGGTCGTGCGCCGGCCCATGACATTGTCCGCAGCGATGCGGCCCTGCTTGTTGGCAGGCCCGGCCAGCGGCGTCATGGTTCGGAACCCGGTCACATGGTCCGTGACCTCCACGGCATCGCCCACGGCATAGATATCCGGGTCCGACGTCTGCATGGTGGCGCCGACTTTTACCCCGCCCTTTTGTCCGATTTCAAGGCCTGATTCCCGGGCAAGCCGGTTTTCCGGCCGTACGCCGATGGAAAGAACGGCCAGATCACAGGCCAGGTTTCGTCCGTTTTCCGTGTGCACCGTCAGCCGCCCGTTTTCCTGAGAAAATGACTGAATGCCGTCCCCTAAGATGCATTCCACGCCTTTTTCCTTGAGATGGGCGGACATGAAACTCGCCATCTCAAAATCCAGGGAGGGCATGACCTGATCGAGTTTTTCAACGATGGAGGTTTTCACCCCCCGAACAACTAAATTTTCCGCCATTTCCAGACCGATAAAGCCGCCGCCGACGATCACCGCGGATTGCGGGTGTTTTTCATCCACAAACGCCTTGATCCGGTCGGAGTCCGGGATGTTTCTGAGATTGAAAATAGAGTCCAGATCAATGCCGGGAATGGGCGGCTTTAACGGCTCGGCCCCGGGGGACATGATGATCTTGTCATAGGATTCCCTGTAGGTTTCGCCGGTTATCAGGTTTTTGACATCCACTTCCCGGACGTCCCGGTGAATGGCAGTGACTTCCGTAAATA
>PCSG01000078.1 GCA_002772195.1 Desulfobacterales bacterium CG23_combo_of_CG06-09_8_20_14_all_51_8
TGAGTGTATTCCTATTATCAGAAAAAACGACATCCGGAAAGGGAAAATATGGAAGGCTGAAGCCTTCCATTACGGTCTTCAGACATCACCTCATCCCGGTGAACAAGGCCCGCTGCCCCTTCCGCAGTTGTCATCGCGGCGGGTTCATGAGGCTGGACGGCAACTGCGGCTCACGGCTTGGCTATGAACACCCAACAGCTATGGGAGTTGAAGTAAGTCGTTATTTCATCGTGTCGGGATTTTCTTGAATCCATAGATTTTATGCCGCCAATAAGGATCAAACTTTGAAAGAGTCGTCCCTTTGCTGACCTGTGCATGATAAAAGGATTCCTGATTTTTTACAATGCCGACATGTTTCATGTTATCGAAAAATACAAGAGATCCGGAGTCATAAGAACGATTTTTTGCAGCACTGGGAAGGCACATATAGAGCTTGCGGGCGGTTGTTCTTTTTAACATAATCCCGTTTTCGGCCAGGATGCGCCACACAAAACCGGAACAGTCAAAACTTTTTTTACCCACAGCGCCGATCGCATAGGGCCTGCCCAGGTATTTCTCAATATTTCTCTGAGCTGAACACCACCAGTCATTTGATTCGGCATTGTCCTGCAATGGCTCTGCTATGGCCAGGGTTGTGAGCAATGCCCCGGCCAATATAAAAACAGGAAGAATAGTGAAATAACGTGTCATTTCACTGCGCTGCCAAGAAGAATGCCTAATCCGATAAAAAGACCGGCCAGGAAAATCGCGACGGATTTGTTATCCGCTTTTAACTGGTCGGCAAAATGGACAGCGGGAGTCATCCAGTCAAAAATTTTGAAAGCGATGATAAAACCGAAAAGCCCTATGGCTAACGATATAAATATTGAGAACGCATAATTCAAAAGATCCATTTCAGCCTCCATTGATAAGAACATGATAAGAATATGATAAGAACAAGGGTTACCTAATTTCTAAATATTTATAATAAAAATAGCCGATTATCAAGATTCATTTCTTGATCGGCAAGAAGGCGCGGATTTCGGACGAGAAACCGGCCCTTCAGGGAATCAATTGGGCCTTGGTCATCGTTTCGGGCACGACGCGATGAGCGGACTCACTTATCGGAGTGATGTAACGGAAGGCTTCAGTCTTCCATTTTTAAATGGAGGTCTAAAGGCCTCCGTTACATGTGGCCGAAACGATGACCAAGGCCATCAATGGATTCTTTTTGCCGGTATTAGACCGATTCATGAGCGATTCATAACGCGCCGCGTTATAATAATTCTTGACGCATTGCGTTATAGATGGTAAAAAAATATTCAACTTGGCAATTTTATTTAATAGAAATAGTAAGTTAATGGACGAGATAACCATAAAGAGAGGCCTCTTGGCTGAAAAAACCACAACGCGGATTGCTGTTGTATTATTGACTTTGTTTATAATAAGTTTAATCGAATATCAATTTTACAACAATGAAAATAAAAAAATAACCGGATCCCGAAAGGATGTTTCGAGCGGAAACGGGAAATATCTGCTTTTATATGATAAAATTATATTAAAAACATCAAAACGCCATAATGTCGATCCTGATCTTGTAAAAGCGGTCATCATGGCGGAGTCCTTGGTAGATACAAATGCAGTTTCAAAAAAAGGCGCCAAAGGCCTTATGCAAATTATGCCTAAGACGGCAAGATGGCTGGGAGTAAAAGACAGTGCTCATCCGGAGCAAAATATCGAGGCGGGGACTCGATATTTAAAATGTCTTATTGATGAATATGACGGCAACCTTAAACTTGCCCTTGCAGCTTATAACGCAGGACCTGGAACGGTCAAAAGATACAAGGGAATTCCGCCTTATAAAGAAACCCGATCCTACATAAAAAAAGTTCTGGCGTATTATAATGAATGCAAATTGAAGATTGATACATAAATCGGACCGGAAAACCAGATTGCCGTTATCCGTCCTGTGTTGCGGAAGTTTTCTTTTGTCGGGCGCGAATCGATTGTTTTCCGTGTTTCAATGCGCATGAAAACAGTAAGGGGAGGGTGGTCATGAAAAAAAAGAATTTGTGGGTTTTAGCATGGGTTTTTTGGATCGCCGGTTTCGTATGTTCCGCGCCTTTGGCGATTTGCGCTGAAGAGACGGCCGGGCTGTCCTCCGGTCAGGCCATTTATGTGCCCGCGTATTCCCATATTTACACCGGCAGCCGGGAAATGCCGTTTTTACTGACCGTCACATTGAGCATCCGCAATGTTGATCCGACCCATTCCCTGAAACTCACCGAAGTCGGCTGTTATGGCACAGAAGGGGCGCTTCTGAAAAAGTACATCACTACCGCGACGACTTTAAAGCCATTGGAATCACTGCGCTATGTGGTGCCGGAACAGGACAAAACCGGCGGGTCCGGCGCTAATTTCATGGTGCGATGGCAATCCGCTCATCCCATGAATCCGCCCATAGTGGAATCCATTATGATCGGCACTCAGGCCCAGCAGGGGATTTCGTTTACCTCCCGGGGCCAGGTGATTGTTCCGTCGGATTGATTTTTTCGGCCTTGGTCATCGTTTCGGCCACGACACGATGACCACACTCACTTATCGGAGTGATGTAACGGAAGGCTTCAGCCTTCCATTTTGAATGGAGGTCTAAAGACTTCCGTTACATGTGGCCGGAACGATGACTAATTTGTCATTTGAAGGGACTGTAATACCGGCGGTATATTTGAATGGTGTCCGGAGGTTTTTGGAGGCGGCGCACCAGGTAGATCATCACGTTTTTGAATACCCACAGGGCGTTTCGATATCCTTTTTGTTCCCACCGGCGGGTGGACGCCGTCACATTTCCGAAGAGATAAGTCAC